>NZ_JBEFST010000020.1:0-117281 GCF_053483675.1 Mycolicibacterium sp. XJ1819
GGCTCCCCGGGAACGACCTCGGCGAACGTCTTGGACTCCAGGAATTCCTCGAGTCCGGCGACGCCCATCTCGCGTCCGATGCCGGATTGCTTGTAACCGCCGAACGGGCTGTCCGGCGCGAAATACATGCCGCCGTTGAGCGAGAACGTCCCGGTCCGGATGCGACGGGCCACCGCCCGCGCCCGCTCGGTGCTGCCGAACACCGCGCCGGACAGGCCGTAGATGGAGTCGTTGGCGATCCGCACGGCGTGGTCGTCGTCGTCGTAGGCGATGACCACAAGGACCGGGCCGAACACCTCCTCCTGGGCGATCTCGCTGTCGGGCGCCACGTCGGTCAGCAGCGTCGGCGTGTAGAAGTAGCCCGGGTCGACCTTCTCACCGCCGGTGACCAGCGTCGCGCCCGCGGCGACCGCCCGCTTCACCATGGCGTCGACCTTGTCGCGCTGCTTCTCGCTGATCAGCGGCCCCATGTAGGTGCCGGGGTCGGCGGGGTCGCCGTAGCGCACCAACCCGAAGTTGTTCTTCACCATCTCGACGATCTCGTCGTGGTGTTTTCGGGGTACCAGCAGCCGCGAGGTCAGCGCACAACCCTGACCGGCATGGGTCACCATGCTGAACGCGGTGAACAGCGCGGCCATGTTGAAGTCGCCGTCGTCGAGCACGATCGCCGCGGACTTGCCGCCGAGTTCGAGGAACACCTTCTTGAGCGTCTCGCTGGCGGCGGCCATGATCCGGCGACCGGTCGGGGTCGAACCGGTGAAGGTGACCATGTCGACGTCGGAGCTTGTGGTCAACGCGGCACCCACCTCGGGGTCCGCACCGCTGAGCACGTTGACCACCCCGGCGGGGATGTCGGTGTGATCGGCGATCAGCTCACCGAGCGCCAAGGTGATCAACGGGGTGTCGGGCGCGGCCTTGAG
Organism: Mycolicibacterium sp. XJ1819; assembly: GCF_053483675.1. Classification (NCBI taxonomy): domain Bacteria; kingdom Bacillati; phylum Actinomycetota; class Actinomycetes; order Mycobacteriales; family Mycobacteriaceae; genus Mycobacterium; species Mycolicibacterium sp. XJ1819. The sequence goes on from NZ_JBEFST010000020.1 coordinate 921, forward strand.
CACGACGGTGCACCCGGCCGCCAGCGCGGGCGCGAGCTTGGCCAGGGCGAGTTGGTTCGGATAGTTGTAGGCGATGATCGCGGCCACCACCCCGGCCGCTTCCTTCTCCACCCACCGGTGGTGCAGCATGCCGCGGCTCTCGATGTTGCCGAGATCCTCGGTCATCGGATAGCTCTTCAACAGGTCGGTGTAGTAGCGCACGATCTCGATCGGCGAGTCCAGTTGCGCGCCCTGACACAGGGCTTCGGTCGCCCCGACCTCGGCGATGGTCAGCGCCGCCAACTCGTCGCGGTGAGCGACCAGCGCCTGATGCAACTGCTCGAGGCAGCGCACGCGCAGATCGGTGTTCGTCGCCCAGTCGGTCTGATCGAACGCGCGCCGCGCCGCGGCCACTGCCGTCTGGGCATCGGCCACCGTCGCGTCGGGCGCGTATCCGAGGATCTCGTCGGTCGCGGGGTTGCGGGAGGGAAACGTCCGCTCGGTCTCGACCAGTTGTCCGTCGATCAGCAGTCGCCGGTCGGCGCGCCGGGCCGCCGGATCGGCGGTGGCCCCGTCGGCCGTGATCGTGGGTGCTTCCTGCATCGTCCTCCCTCAGGCCTGCGTGAATGTGATGGAAATTTCATTCTCATCACCGGCGAATCATACATTCGCCATACGAGAACTCAACAAATCCGACGAAGCTTCGTCTGCCTGCGACAAACGGTGCGACACTCGGCACGCAAGCGTCTCACCAGTGCGAACCGCAGCCCCGGGTTGTCTTGCGATTTTGCACATGTCGAGAGTACGGTTCTCATAATCGGAAGGACGATTCTTGATGGGTTGTAGCGAGGGCCGGTCATGAAGAACGCGGTGGTGACCGGTGGCGGCTCCGGGATCGGTCGGGCGGTGGCGCACCGACTGCGCGCCGACGGCATGCACGTCGCGACGCTGGATCTCAACGCCTCCGACGACGAGTTCGCGTTCACCGCGGACGTCACCGACCGCGCGCAGGTCGACGAGGCGCTCGCGGCCGTGCGCGCCAAGCTCGGTCCGGTCACCGTGCTGGTCAACGCCGCAGGCCTGGAGAAGTTCAAACGCTTCACCGACCTGTCGTTCGCGGAGTGGCAGCGGGTGGTCGACGTGAACCTCAACGGTGTGTTCCACTGCGTCCAGGCGGTGCTGCCGGACATGGTCGAGGCCGGTTGGGGGCGCATCGTCAACATCTCCTCGTCGAGCACCCATTCGGGCCAGCCCTATATGGCGCCCTACGTGGCGGCCAAGTCGGCGGTCAACGGTCTGACCAAATCGCTGGCACTGGAATTCGGCCCCGCGGGCATCACCGTGAACGCGGTGCCGCCCGGCTTCATCGACACACCGATGCTGCGCAAATCCGAGGAACGCGGTTACGTCGAGGTGCAGGCCAGCATCGATTCGACGCCGGTGCGTCGCATCGGGCGCCCCGAAGACATCGCCGCGGCGTGCGCGTTTCTGGTCTCGGAGGAGGCCGGCTACATCACCGGCCAGATCTTGGGCGTCAACGGCGGCCGAAACACGTAGCGATCGAACAGATACGAAAGGACTCTGCAGTGGGACGAGTACAGGGAAAGGTCGCGTTCGTCACCGGCGCCGGCCGCGGGCAGGGCCGCAGTCACGCGGTCCGGTTGGCCGAGGAAGGCGCCGACATCATCGCCGTGGACATCTGCCGCGACTTCGCGACGATCGGCTACCCGATGGCGTCGCCGGAGGATCTCGAGGAAACCGCCAAGCTGGTTGAGAAGACCGGGCGCGGCGTGTACACGGCGCAGGCCGATGTGGCCGAGGCGGGCCAGCTGAAAGCCGCGCTCGAGGAAGGCATCTCGCAGTTCGGCCACCTCGACATCGTCGTCACCACCGCCGGGATCGCGGGCATGAAGGGATCCGGCGACATGCAGGGCTGGATCGACGTGATGAACACCAACCTGCTCGGCACCATCAACGCCATCCACGTCGCGCTTCCGCACCTGCGCGAAGGCGCCTCGATCGTCGCGACCGGGTCCACCGCGGCACTGATGGACGTCGCGAAGAACGACAATCCCGGCACCGACCCGGGCGGCGCGGCGTATCTGCACTCCAAGCGGTTACTGTCCCAGTACGTCCACAACCTGGCCGCCGAGTTGGCGCCCCGCGGCATCCGGGCCAACGTCGTGCATCCGACCAACACCAACACCCCGATGCTGCAGAGCGAACCGATGTACCGCTCGTTCCGGCCCGACCTGGAGACGCCGACCCAGGCCGATGCCGAACCGGTCTTCTACGTCCAGCAGGCCATGAAGATCCCGTGGGTCGAGCCGGAGGACATCAGCAACATGGTGCTGTTCCTGGCCTCCGACGAGGCCCGCTACATCACCGGCACCCAGCAGCGCGTCGACGCCGGCGGCTATCTCAAGTGGTACGACTACCACGTCTAGGCGGGGCGGAGAGGAAGAACCGAAATGAAGGTATTTGTCGACTCGCAACGCTGCCAGGGGCACACGCTGTGCGCGATGATCGCCCCGGATTCCTTCGAACTCAGCGACATCGACGGCACCTCCTCGCCGGTGAACGAAATCGTTCCAGCCGAGCAGCAGGATGCGGTCCGCGAGGCCGCGCAGTCGTGCCCCGAGCAGGCGATCTCGATCGAAGAATGAGCAGTGACCCGAGACAGCACGGAAAGCCAAGGGAGAAAAGGCCGTGAGCACCGTCGACGACGTCGTAGCCGACAGTGACGACAGCGACCGCAAGAAGAATCGGTATCACTTCGACCGGCACACCCCGGACTACCGGGAGAAGTTCGAGAAGGTCACCGAGGAGATGCACGCCAAGTGCCCGGTCGCCTGGACCGACACCTACAACGGTCACTGGGTCGCGGCGAGCAGCGAGGCCGTTTTCGAACTCGCCCGGTGCCCGGCGGTGTCGAATCATCACGACCTGACCGGCCAGACGCCGTATCAGGGCATCACCATCCCCAAGGCCAGTCGCGCGACCGCGGTCCGCGGCGGCATCCTGGAGATGGACGAACCCGAGCACGGCACCTATCGCGGGGCGCTGAATCCCTACCTGTCGCCGGCGGCGATCAAGCGGTGGGAGCCGTTCGTCGACGAGATCACCAGGGCTGCAATCGATGACCATATCGAGTCCGGACAGATCGACTTCGTCGACCATCTGGCCAACGTCGTGCCCGCGGTGTTCACGCTGGCGATGATGGGCATCGAACTGAAGAAATGGAACCTCTACAGCGAGCCCACGCACGCCTCGGTCTACACCCCCGAGCACTCCCCCGACCGGGAGAAGATCAACGCCCAGCACCGCGAGATGGGCATCGATCTCATCAACAACATGATGGAGATCCGCGACAATCCGCGGCCGGGACTGGTGAACGCGCTGATGCAGTTGCGCATCGACGGGGAACCCGCACCCGACATGGAGATCCTCGGAAACCTCGGGCTCATCATCGGCGGCGGATTCGACACCACCACCGCGCTCACCGCACATGCGCTCGAATGGCTCGGCGAGCACCCCGACGAGCGTGACCGTCTCAGCACCCAGCGCGCCAGCCTGCTGCACGCCGCGACCGAGGAATTCCTGCGGTTCTTCACCCCCGCACCGGGCGACGGGCGCACCTTCTCCGCCGATGTGGAGTTCGACGGCACTCGCTTCAAAGAAGGTGAGCGGCTGTGGATCTCGTGGGCGATGGCCAACCGTGACGCGACCGTCTTCCCCGAGCCCAACAAGGTGGTACTGGACCGTAAGGGCAACCGGCACTTCAGCTTCGGCATCGGGGTGCACCGCTGCGTGGGGTCCAACGTCGCACGCACGGTGTTCAAGTCGATGCTGACCGCGGTGCTCGACCGGATGCCCGACTACGTGTGCGACCCCGCAGGCACCGTGCACTACGAGACCATCGGCGTCATCCAGGGCATGCAGCACCTGCCCGCCGCCTTCACTCCGGGTCCCCGACTCGGTCCGGGCCTGGACGAGACGCTGGACAAACTCCAACGGATCTGCGACGAACAGGAACTCGCGCGCCCGATCACCGAACGCAAGGAAGCGGCCGTCATCGACTGAAACCCCGGCCGGCGTCGGTGCCGGATGGTTTGATGCAGCAGAGGGTGAGACCGAACGGAGGGACACTGGTGAATCCCCTGAAGGCGGTGATCGCGGCGATTGCGCTGGCCGCGGCCGCGACGCTGGTCGCCCCGCCCGCCGAGGCCGTGATGCAGATGGGCAACTACGACCTGCAGACCAACAGGTACAACCGGGCCTCCTGGGTCTGGTTCGTCACGCCCTGCTATCCGGACAAGCATCCCGACTGCATGTCGATCAACGCGCGCCCACGGCTGAAGTTCTACGCATACTACGAGGGCTGGGCATATCTGAAGGACGGCGAGTACACGCTGACCGTCGACGTGCCCGACGGATTGCAGTGCCCCGGCCATGTGATGCCCACCCGCGAGACCTATCGGTGGAACGAGGTCTCGCTCGCCGGAACGATCGAATCGGTCTACGACGTCGGCTGCTTCAACGGCCCGCCAGGCACCCAGTTCTGGACGTTCCTGCTGCAGCGGCTGTAGCCGGATCAGACGCCCGGCGGCGCGACGAACCCGCCGAGCACCTGCTCGACCGCGCGCGCCACGGCCAGGGTGGTGCGGTCCTCGAGGTAAGGTCCGACGATCTGCACGCCGACCGGCAGGCCGTCCACAGTACGGCCGACGGGAACCACCGTGGCGGGTAGGTAGGCCACCGTCGCGAGCCCGACCCATCCGAAAAGGTCGATGTAGGAGCGGGTTTCGTCGCCGTGCGGGAGGGCCCGGTCGCTGAACGGCTCGCTGTGGTCGTGTGTGACCGCGGGCACGACGGCGACCGGCATCAGCAGCGCGTCGACGTCGCGAAAATAGTCGGCCATCTTGACGCGTAACTGCTGGCGGCGTTCGTTGGCCGACAACCACTGCCGGTGAGTCATGTTCGACGCGGTGTCCATCAGCGGGTGCAGCAGCACCTGGTGCAGCCCGACGGTCTCCTCCAGTTTGGTGGGCGGCGCCGCGTCGACGACGTGCGCACCGGCGTCGACCAGTGCGGCGAGAGCCGATTCCAGCACCGAGCGCACGTCGGCCTGCACCGGGAACGCCGGGTCGTCGAGCCATGTCGCCAACCGCATCCGCGGCAGCGTCGTCGCGCGCGCGGCGGGCAGTTCGAGTCGCCAGCCGACGGCGGACAGCTCCGAGGGTCCCGCGAGGATGTCGAGCGCCAGTTCCAGATCGGCCACGGTGCGTGCCATCGGGCCCATCACCCCGAGATCGCTTTCGGTCAGCGCGCCCGGCGGCGGCGGCAGGTGACCGCGCTGCGGCACGATCCCCCAGCTCGGCTTGTGGCCGGACACGCCGCACCAGTTCGCGGGCAACCGAATGGATCCCGCGAGATCGCTGCCGAGTTCGAGCGGGGTCATGCCGGTGGCGAGCGCGGCGGCCGCGCCGCCGGACGACCCGCCCGGTGAGCGCGTGGTGTCCCACGGGTTGTTGGTGGTGCCGAAGATCGAGTTGAAGGTCTGCCAGTCGGCGGCGTGGGACGGGGAGTTGGTCTTACCGAAGATCACCGCGCCCGCAGCCCGGATCCGCCGCACCGCCTCGGCGTCGTGCTCGGGCACGTGGTCCCACCCGGGGTGCCCGCAGGTGGTACGCATACGGGCGGTCTGGTAGGTGTCCTTGATCGTCATCGGCACGCCGTGCAGCGCACCGACGCCCGCACCGCGGGCCAGCGCCTCGTCGGCTGCCTCGGCGGCCTCGCGCGCGCCGTCGGGATCCAGCGTCACGACGGCGTTCAGCGCCGGGTTGAGCCGCTCGACCCGGGCAAGGTGGTGTTCGAGCAACTCGCGGCTGGACACCTCGCGACGCCGGATGGCGTCGGCGAGGACGTGGGCGGGCTGCAGGGCGATATCGGACATGCTCGGACCGTAGCCGTCTCACAGATCGTAGCGTTGCCGGATCCCGTTGAACCGGGCCCACATCTGCGCGATCCGCTCGTCGGCGGTCACGGTTCGGGTGTCCGGCGGCAACACCCCGGCCAGGTCAGCCCGGCTGACCAGTCGGGTGCGCAGCGGCACCGGCCGGCCCTCGAGCATGTGGCGGTAGGTGATGTTGCCGCGTTCGAAGCCCTGGGTGTCCAGCCAGTTGTGACAGCCGGGGTCGTCGTGTGACAGCACCAGGCGCACCTTGCCGTCGGCGTCGACCGCGGTGCGGCTCGGCGTGTAGCTCACCGGGCGGTAGAGGAAGTCCATGCTGGTGAAGAACGGCCCCATGTTCGTCACCGACCACAGGCCGTCGTGCGCGTCGAACTCGACCACGAGCGCCTCGTCGGGTGCCAGCTGCCAGTGCATGTTCACCGCCGCGCGACCGCGTTTGGTGTCGGCGTCACTGGTCGCCAGATCGGGGAAGCGGTTGGGGTTCTCGGCGTCGACGCCGCCGTGCCCGAACGGGAATTCGGGCCAGTCGGCCATCAGGCCGGCCACGAAGTCACCCGCCCAGTCCATCGCCTCGATCAGTGATGCCGGCGTCGGCGCCGGCTTGGGCGCGTCCATGTCGACCCGTTCGATGCGCATGCGCGCGGGCCGCTCGGCCCAGGAATCGAAGCCCTGCCGGAAGAACAGCTTGCGGGAACCGGCGGTGGTCGGCAGCCAGTTGGCGTCGCGCGGCGGTCCGCCGACGAAGATCTCGAAAGAACCGTCGGGTTCGGTGACCAGCACATCGCCGGACAGGTTCGCCTCGGGGATGTCGCCGAATGGCTCGTGCAGCACCCCGGGCCCGTCGCGCCGCGGCCCCTGCACGGTGATGTTGAGAAAGCGCGCGGTGCCGCGTTCCCCGACGACCCGGTATGTGCTGGCGCCGTCGATCCACGCCTGCTGGTAGACGAAGTCCGCGCAGTCACCACCGAGTTTTCGCGTCGGATTACAGAAGGTGTGGATCAGCGGGTAACGGGTGTCGCGGGTCTCCAGCGCCAGATCGAAGGCCTGGCCGAGGTTCTGGGTGAGGAACCGGAACCCGTCGGCGCGGTGCAGTCCGGAGGCGGGGTTGTGGTCTTTGAACACCTGCTCGCCCGCCGCCTTCAGCCGGTCGCAGAACGCGTTCCACGCGGCGTGCAGGGCCGCGTCATGTGGGCCGTCCCCGAATGCCATCCGCTCCCCTACGCGTTGAGCCTGTGCAACAGTGCCGTGATCGTCGCACCCGCGCGACGCGCCGCCTCGAAGGCGCCCTCGCGCTCGATGCGCGGACCGATCAACTCGAGATCGAAACCGTGCGGGTAGCCGCCGTCGAGGACCTGCGCGACGAACGGCTCGATCGGGATCGCGCCGTCGCCGGGAACGGCGCGCGCGGGCAGCGCTCGGTCACCGAGCACGTAGTCGCTGAGCTGGATCTGACGGGTGCGCGGCAGCGCCCGTGCGACCAGATCGGCGAGGCCGGCCTCGGCCCAGCAGTGAAACAGGTCGATGCAGATCCCCAGGTCGGCCATTTCGGCGAGCGTGATCGTGTCGCGCAGGGTGTGTGCGATGTGGAGGTCGGCGTAGAGCGGGGAGGCGTTCTCGATCGCCAGCGCCACGCCGCTTCGCTCGGCGTGTTGCGCGCCCGGGCCGACCGCCGCGCAGAACCGTTCGGCGGCCCGTTCCCAGTTCAGGTCGCCGCGGCCGCCGGTCAGCATGTAGATGGTGTCGGCGCCCATGGCCGCGGCGGCGTCGATGACGCGGCACAGCCCGCCGGCGCCGGCGAACAGGTGGTAGACCGTGTCGACCGTGTAGTCGTTGTCGGCGACGATGCGCGCCAGTTCCGGTTCGATGACCTGCGTGTCGATCAGGCTCAGCCGCGTCAGGCCGAGTGCCTGCCAAGACGAATGCAGTTGCGCCGGTGTGGCGCCCATGAACGTCACGCTGTGGACCGAGAGCCGCCGGTGCACCTCGACCTCAGTTCCGGTTCTCGCGCTCGACGCCGAACCGCTCACGAAACGGCCGGAATTCCTCGTGCAGGGCGTCGAGGTCCTCGCCGATGTCGGTCAGCAACGTGGTCGAGTACCGGAACTTGCCGTGCCGGTCACCGGGATTGGCCGCCAGATAGCTGCGCATGGCCGCCTCGGCCTGCGCGGACAACTCGCGGCCACGGAACGCGTAGTAGCGACGCACCGTGCCGACCTGGTCGGCGACGAAGTCGGTGTAGCGCACGTGCATGATCCGGGGATCGTCGACCAACGGGTTGGCCATCGTGTTGGCGATGCTCTCGCGCGTCAACTCCAGGTGCATCTTGGCCGCGGCCCGCAAGTCCACCTGGCCGACGATGCCTTCGAGGATGTCGGCCATCATCATCGTGCGAGACGCCGCCACCTGCACGGGGTCGCGGTGCAGCCAGATCAGGCTCGCGTCGGGGTAGGCCTCGAAGAGTTCGCGCAGCCGGAATCCGTGAAATCCCTTGAGCACCCAGTGTCTGGCCGGCCGCCGGTACTGAAACTGCTGCAGCATCGCCTTGTGGAGGCGGTACTGCGCCGCGGCATCGGTGGGCAGGCCGCCGACGACGGTCTGCATCGGCACCCGCCACCACGCGGTCGGGGTGAGCGCCCGGAAGTCGAACGCCCAGGTGCGTTCGTCTTCGGGCAGGCCGTCACCGAGCATGTCGTTGTAGGGATGGCTGTGCAGCCATTTCGGTAGTTTGGCGTTGATCTCGTGCCAGTCGGCGTCGGCACGGGCGCGGCGCGGATCGTCATGCGACGCAACAGTGCCCGGTGGCGGCGAGGGGTACATCACCTCCCAGAACCGTAGCGCCCTCGCGGCCGGATCGACCGACATCAGCGCGTGCATCAGCGTGGTGCCCGACCGCGGTTCACCGGTGACGAACATCGGCCGCTCGATGATCTCGTCGCCGACCGGGTATCGCCTGCGGTCCTCGACGAACTCCAGACGCGACGTGAGCAGCCAGTGACACACCTCGGCGGCGCGCCGCCTGCCCTCGGCGTCCATCCCGAGGCCGTTGAGATGATCGACGGTCAGCGCGAACCGCTGCGGAAGGGACGGATCGCCGTAGTCGCGCAGACCGGTCTCGGACTCGGCCAGGGCCAACATGTCCGCGGCGTTCAGATCTTTGGTCATCGCACGTCACCGCACAGTCGCAGCAATTCGTCTTCGGCGCTGCGCACGTGTTCGGCCGACGCCGCGGAGTATGAAAGTCCCGCCATCCCGCCATAATCGAGGATCTTGGGTACCCGCAGGCCGGCTTCGACGTATTCGGCGACCACGCGCGCCACCTGTGCCGGCGTGCCGTGCGGGACGACGGCGAGGATGGCCTCGGGTTCGACCCGGTCGAGGAAGTCCACGATGCGCTCGCGGGTCAGCACCGTCGGGTCGATGTCCTGGTATCCGCGCCAGTTCTCCCCCATCGGGTGCTCGTGGCCGAGGTCGCGCAGCAGTTCGGCCGACACCTGCAACAGAAACGCCTTGACCAGCGGCGCCTGCAGTATCTCGGCGAGTTCCGCGTCGTCGCGCGCGATCAGGCACACCTGGATGTAGCACGGCGTGATCGCCATCGGGTCGCGGCCGGCCCGGTCCGCCGATGCCCGCACCGCGGTGAGCTTTTCGGCGTAGTCCTCGGGCGTCCACGCCCCGGTCGGCCACCACCCGTCGGCGTAGCGGCCGACCAGTTCCAGTGTGCGCGGCCCACTTCCGGCCAGCCAGATCTGTGGCGGTCTGCCTTCGTAGGGTTCGGTGTCGAGTCGGGCCCCGCGCAGGCGGTAGAACCGTCCGTCGAAGTCGACGGGCCCCTCGCTGTCCCAGAGCAACCGGATGACCTCGAGCGCCTCCGCCAACCGGCTGACGGGCCTGGCGAAGTCGAAGCCGTAGGGCACGGTGTTCTCGGTCTCGCCGCTGCCGAGGCCGAGGACGAACCGCCCGCGGGCCAGGTGGTCGATGGTCAGCGCGCCCTGGGCCAGCAGTGCCGGATGCCTGCGCACCGTGTCGACCACGCTGGTCACCAGCGGCACGTTCTTCGTCAGCACCGCGGCCGCGGCCGCGACCGCCATGGCGTCGAGGTGACGGTGCGGTGAGGGCGAAACCGTTGCCAGATCGGTGAATTCAGGCGTCCATATCGAGTCCGGCCAAAAGCTGACCATGTGGTCGGGCAGCCAGATCGAGTGGTAGCGACCGCTGTCGAGGTCGTCCAGCCGGGACAGGTCCAGCGGCAGGGTGGTGCGCAGATAGGCGGCGGGTTGGACTCGCACTAAAGCCGGCCGATCTCACGCAGGAAGGGCTGGGTGTGGGCGACGCGCCCGGTCAGCGTCTTCGGATCGCCGGTGCAGAGCACCAACGCCGTCTCGGTGATCAGTGAGATGTCCTCGGTGTCGGTCTTGGCCAGGTCCAGTGTGCCCGCGCCCGGGGTGGCGACGGGGTTGGACGGCGCCGCGGCGTTCACCGCGATCCCGTCGTCGTAGAGTTCGGCGGCAAGGCTTTTGGTCAAGCGGTTCAGCGCCGCCTTCACCGTGCCGTAGACGCCGAACCCGGCGCTGCGGTCGAAGTCGGAGAACGGCGGGCCGTCCGGCAGGTCCCCGCCCACCGAGGTCACGTTGAGCACCCAGCCACGGCCACGCTCCCGCATCGCCGGGATCGCCAGTTGTGTCAGATGCAGCGGGGCCATCACGTGCATCTCCATCATCAGCCGCACCCGCCGGTCGGGGAACTCGTCGAGCGGCCGCAGGAACGTCACGGCGGCGTTGTTGACCAGGATGTCCGGCGCGCCGACCCTGGCCGCGACGTCGGCGAAGAGCCGTTCGCGCTCCTCGGGCCTGGACAGGTCGGCACCGATCGCGATCGCCGATCCACCAGCGTCGTGGATCTCGTCGAGCGTCTGCCGAAGCGAGCCTTGATATTTCGGGTCCGGCTCCATGGTGCGCGCGGTGAGCGCGACCGTCGCACCGTCTTGGGCCAGCCGCTGCGCGATCGCCTTGCCCAGTCCCCGGCTGCTGCCGGTCACCAGGGCGACCTTGCCGTCACAGGACATCGTCGTCCTTTCGTCGGGGCTCAGCGGCGCCGCCACCTGGCCGCAGCCTCTTCGGTGGCGTGGCTGAGCACCTGGTTGCGGTTCTCCAACTCCAGCGCGGGGCCCAGTCCCGCGGCGTCGGTGTTCACCTGCAGGGCCCGCTTGGTCAACTGCACACCGAATGCGGGCAGGCCCGCGATGGCGCCGGCCAGTTCCAACGCCCGCCGCTCGAGGTGGTGGGGTTCGACGAGTTCGCTCACCAGACCGCGCCGATCGGCTTCCGCCGCCGACACCGTGCGCCCCGTCATCATCCAGTCGGCGGCCACGCTGGTGCCCACGATGCGCGGCAGGTGGTAGCTCATGCCCATCTCCGCCCCGGACAAGCCGAGCAGGATGGCGCCGTTGCCGAAGGTGGCCGCCGCCGAGCAGATCCGGATGTCGGCGGCCAGGCACAGCGCGAAACCCGCGCCCACGCAGGGCCCGTTCACCGCCGCGATCACCGGCTGCGGCAGATCCCAGATCGCCTGGGGCAGTGCGGCCATCGCCTGCTGAAATCGCAGTCGATCCGCTGCGGGCGCCGACGCCTCGACCGTTGCGGGCCCGAAATCGCGCACGTCGATGCCCGAGCAGAATCCGCGGCCCTGCCCGGTCAGCACGACCGCGTTGACCGAACCGTCGGCGCCGACGGCACCGAGGGTGTCGATCAGCTCGTCGCGCATCTGTTCGTTGATGGCGTTGAGCTGAGCGGGCCGGTTGAGCCGCAGCACCACCACGCCGGTGTGCGGGCGCTCGGTGCGCAGTGTTCGGGTCACAGTCAGCGCCGCGGCAGACCGAGCACCTGTTGGGCGATGATGTTGCGCTGGATCTCCGAGGTGCCGCCGGCGATGGTGCCGCCGAAACTGCGGGCGTAGCGCTCGAACCAGCTCGCGTAGTAGTGGTCGAGGTTCATGTGTTCGTAGGGTCCGGTCAGCGCGGGATGATTCAGCCCGTCGGCGCCCGCTGCGGCCAGTGCGTTCTCCATCGCCTGGCGCTCGGCCTCCGAGCCGAACAGCTTGAGCACCGACACCGAGGCGGTGTCCATCTCACCGCGCGCCGCGCGCGCCAGCGCCGCGGACCCCATCGCCCGCAACGCCTGGTAGTCCATGATCGTGGTGGCGTACTGGTCGCGTTCGACGTCGGTGCGCGGCCGGAAGTCGGCGATCATGTTGTCGATCCGGTCGGCAAAACCCAGCCACATCATCGTGCGCTCGTGTCCCAGTGAGCCGTTGGCCACCCCCCAGCCGCCGTTGAGGGGTCCGACGAGGTTTTCCGCCGGCACCCGGGCGTCGGTGAAGAAGACCTCGTTGAAGTCGAGGTTGTCCTGACCGCACATGTCGGCGAACGGCCGACACACCACGCCCGGGGTGTCGGTGGGCACGATCAGCACACTGATGCCCTTGTGCTTGGGCGCATCCGGATCGGTGCGCACGAACGTCAGAAGGTAGTCGGCGTCGTGTGCACCCGATGTCCACACCTTCTGGCCGTTGACCACGAAGTGGTCTCCGTCCGCGCCGGTGACCAACTCCGCGCACGTCCGCAGCGACGCCAGGTCGGATCCGGCGCTGGGCTCGCTCATGCCCAGCGACGCAGTCAATTCACCCTTGAGCACCGGCACCGCCCAGCGCTGCTTCTGCTCGTCGGAGCCGAACGAAATCAGCGACGCGGCAACGATGTTGACGCCCTGCGGGTTGAAGCTGTGGTAGATGCGGCGTCGGCACAGCTCGTCGAGGTGCACGAACTGTTGCAGCACCGTGGCGTTGCGGCCGCCGAACTCCGGGGGCTGGGCGGGCAGCAACCAACCATTGTCGAACAGCAACCGCTGCCAATCACGCGCCCACTGCGGCATGTGTGACACCGACCGCGGCCGCTCCTGGGTGGCGGCCTCCGGCGGCAGGTTCTCGTCGAGGAACGCCGCGAATTCGGCACGGAACTCCTCGACGTCGGAATCAAAAGTCAGCTGCATCGAAACCCCTGAACTCCGCGGCGATCATCGCGCGGTGGTCGGCCGCACCGCCCAACAACAGGTCACCGGCTTTGGCCCGTTTCAGCGCGAACTGGACGTCGTTCTCCCATGTGAAGCCCATCGCGCCGAACAGTTGCAGGCCGTGGCGGAACACCAGCGCCTGGCACTCCCCCGCCGATGCCTTGGCCATCGCGGCCGCAAGGCGTCTGCGCGGGTCGTCCTCGGCGATCGTGAGGGCGGCGAAATAGGACAGCGCACGCGCGCGTTCGATGGCGACGTGCATGTCGACGGCCTTGTGCTGCACCGCCTGAAACGAACCGATCGGCACGCCGAACTGCTGGCGTTGTTTGACGTGCTCGAGCACCAGGTCGAGGATCCGCTGACAGGCCCCGACGGTACTGATCGCCATGCCGGTCAGCGCCAGATGGCGGGCCCCTTCGGCATCGGTCTTCACCCGGTCGGTGTCCGGCACGTGCACGTCGACCAACGACACCTCGGCGATGTGCAGCACGGGGTCGAAGACCGGGGTGCGCCGGGCGGCCACCTGGCCTGCGTCGACGACGAACACGCCCGCATCGGTGACGACGGCGAATCGTTCGGCGCGGTCACCGTCGAGCACGTGCTGGGCGGTGCCGTGCAGCACCCAACCGTCGGCGTCGCGGTGCGCCGCCACCCCGCCGAAGATCGCGGTGCCCGCCTGCTGCGGTTCGAACCGGTCGCCGACGAGCGGGGCGTACTGCGACATCGTCGCGAGAAACGGCGTCGGATCGGTGGCCCGGCCCAACTCCTCGAGCGCGATCGCCAACTCGACGGTGTTCTCCGGGTCGGTCAGTTCCGTCCAGCCCGCGTCGAGGTAGGTCTTCCACAGCGGATCGGGGTCGGCGCCGTCCTCGGCGATGCTGCGCACCAGCGTCGCCGGACATTGCTTGGACACCGCGTCCCGCACGGTTTCCTGCCATAGCCGCTGGTCGGCGTCGAACTCGAGTAACACCAGGCCTCCCGGGGACGTGCGACGCGCAGGCAATCCCAACGCGTGGGTGCCACGAGAATAACATTCTCGTTTGTTGCGGTATCCGTTCTCTGTAATTGACTAGTGGGTTCCGGGGCGGCCGCATCGAGGGGTTGACCAGTGCACTCGCTGACCTGGGAGAAAGTAAGCGATTTGTTGAGAACTAGATTCTTGCGATTGAAGAACAACGCTTTACACTGGGGATGTCCGGCGTCGCCGGGCGCGACCCCTGCGCCCGCCCTCGACGGATGACATCGGAGGACAGCCTTGATGCAACACCCGGACGGGGCCCAGCCCGGCAAACCCGTCGGCACGCCCCTTGTCGATGCCAGCGTGCACATCTTCACGAAGAACAACAAAGACATGCGCAGCTTCTTGCGCGAGCCGTTCAAGAGCCGCGGGTTCCCGGACTACGAGATGGACTGGTACGGCGCGCCCGGTGGTGAATACGCCCCGAGGACCGAGGGGCCCGACCGGCAGTATCCGGGCTCGGACCCCGACGTCGTCGGCGCGCACCTGTTCGAGGACCGCGGCGTGGATTTCGCGGTTCTGCACCCGATGACCAGGGGCATCATGCCTGACCGCCATCTGGGCACCGCGATCGCGGCGGCCCACAACGAGATGTTGGTGTCGCGCTGGCTGCAGGACAATCCGTACGCCGAGCGGTACCGGGGCACCATCAGGGTCAACCCCGACGACGTCGCGGGCGCCCTGCGGGAGATCGCCAGGTACAAGGATCATCCGCGGGTGGTGCAGATCGGCATCCCGCTGCAGTCGCGCGAGCTCTACGGCAAGCCCCAGTACTGGCCGCTGTGGGAGGCCGCCGTCGAGGCGAACCTTCCGGTATCGGTGCACATCGAGGTGGGCGCGGGTGTGTCGTTCGCGCCGACGCCGTCTGGAGTGCCCCGGACATATGAGAACTACGTCAGCTTCATGGCGCTGAATTACCTGTACCACCTGATGAACCTCATCGTCGAAGGGGTATTCGAACGGATGCCGACGTTGAAGTTCGTCTGGGCCGACGGCGCCGCGGACCTGTTGACGCCGTTCATCTGGCGGATGGACTGCTTCGGCCGCCCGCATCTCGAGCAGACGCCGTGGGCGCCCCGGATGCCGAGCGACTACCTGCCCGGACACACCTACTTCGTGCAGGGCGCGATGGACGGGCCGGGGGATGTCGAGTTCGCCGGCGAGTGGTTCGGCTTCACGGGCAAGGACGACATGGTGATGTACGGCTCGAGCTATCCGCACTGGCAACTCAACGAGCTCACGGTGCCCGCGTCGTACTCCCCCGAACAACGCGACAAACTGTGCTGGCGAAACGCCGCGGAGTTGTATGGCATAGACGTCGGGGCCGCAGTCGGCGCACAGTAGTAGAAGACTTGGCGATCAAGGGAGAACCACGATGACCGTGACAGTGACAGAGCGAAAGCCCGCCGCCGAGCGCATCGCGGTGCGCTGCGTCGACTCCGATGTGCACCCGGTACCCAAAAGTGGGGTGCTCGCGCAGTACATCCCCGAACCGTGGCGCAGCAAGTATTTCCTGCCGCGCCGCATCGGCGACCAGATCTACTACGACGCACCGGACTACGCGCACGCCTACGCGATGCGGGTGGATACCTTCCCGGCCGACGGCGAGTTCGCCGGCAGCGACCCCGACCTGGCGTTCAAGCAGCTGATCATGGAGGCCGGCGCGGACATCGCGATCCTCGAGCCCGCCGCCTATCCGGCGCGCTTCCCCGAGGTCAACCACGCGATGAGCGTCGCGCTCAACGAATGGCAGGCCAACCACTGGCTGGACAGCCACAACAACTGGCACGAGCGTTGGCGCGGATCGATCTGCGCCGCGATCGAGGCGCCCGAGGACTCCGCGCGCGAGATCGAGCGCTGGGCGGGCCATCCGTACATGGCCCAGGTGCTCATCAAGGCCGAGCCGCGTCCCGCGTGGGGCGACCCGAAGTACGACCCGATCTGGGAGGCCGCGACCAAACACGACATCACCGTGAGCTGTCACCTGTCGCGCAGCCACCACGAAGAACTGCCGATCCCGCCGGTAGGTTTCCCCAGCTACAACCACGATTTCATGGTCACCTACTCGCTACTGGCGGCCAACCAGGTGATGAGCCTGGTCTTCGACGGCGTCTTCGACCGCTTCCCGACGCTGCGAATCGTGTTGGTGGAGCACGCGTTCACCTGGATCCTGCCGCTGATGTGGCGGATGGACGCGATCTATGAGGCCCGCAAGTCGTGGGTGGACATCAAGCGCAAGCCCTCCGAATACGTCAAGGACCACATCAAGTTCACCACCCAACCGCTGGACTACCCCGAGGACAAGACCGAACTGACCCGGGCGTTCGAGTGGATGGAGTGCGAGAAGATCCTGCTCTACAGCAGCGATTACCCGCACTGGACCTTCGACGATCCGCGCTGGCTGGTCAAGCACCTGCCCGAACATGCCCGCGAAGCGGTGATGTTCCGCAACGGCATCGCGACCTATCATCTGCCCGAGACGGTTCCGGCCCTCGAGGGCCAGGTGCGGGTGTTCTGAGTTGGACGAGAAGAACACGCCCCCGGCCGTTCCGAAAAGATTGGCGCAGGGGCGGGAGCACGTCGTTGCCACCGTCGACGAGATTCCGCCCGGCACACACAAACTGGTCCCCATCGGTAGGCACGGGGTCGGTGTCTACAACGTCAACGGCACCTTCTACGCGATCGCGAACTACTGTCCGCACGAAGGCGGTCCGCTGTGTTCGGGTCGCGCCAGGGGACGCACCGTGGTCGACGAGAACGTACCCGGCGACGCGGTGATGGTCCGCGACCTCGAATTCATCTATTGCCCCTGGCACCAGTGGGGTTTCGAACTGGCCACCGGTACCACCGCCGTCAAGCCGGAGTGGAGCATCAGAACCTATCCGGTCCGGGTGGTCGGCAACGAGGTGCTGGTCCAGGCATGAACACCCCATTTCTCAGCGCGAGCGTGCGTGTTAGAACACGACACGCCGCGGAAAATCAGCAGTTTGCGCACGTTCGCGGAGGCGTCCAGTGACCACCACCGAGGCCGCCGGCCCCAAGCTCGAGGGCGGCGAGAAGACCATCGAGATCAACGGCGGCAACGTCGTCTACGAGATCCTGGGCGACGAAGGCGAATACATCGCGCTGACCCCCGGTGGGCGGTTCAGCAAGGACATCGAGGGCCTGCGCCCGTTGGCGCAGGCGCTGGTCGAGGGCGGCTACCGGGTACTGCTCTGGGACCGGCCGAATTGCGGCAAATCCGATGTCCAGTTCTACGGCCAGAGTGAATCCCACATGCGCGCCGAGACCCTGCACGCGCTGATCACCGGACTGGGCATCGGGCCCTGCATCATCGCGGGCGGTTCGGGCGGTGCCAGGGATTCCATGCTGACCACGATGCTCTACCCGGAGATCGCCCGAAAGCTGGTGGTGTGGAACATCGTCGGTGGGGTGTACGGGTCGTTCGTGCTGGGCTCCTACTACATCGTGCCGAGCATTCTCGCGGTGCGCGGAGCCGGGATGAAGGGCGTTGTCGGGGTCGACGAGTGGAAGCAGCGCATCGCCGAGAACCCGGCCAACCGCGACCGGTTCCTCGCGATGGATCCCGACGAGTTCCTCAAGTTGATGCTGCGTTGGCTCAACGCGTTCGTGCCCAAGCCGGGCCAGACCATCCCCGGCGTCGAGGACGAGATGTTCGACAACATCACGGTGCCGACGCTGATCATCCGCGGCGGCGAGAACGACCTGGACCATCCCAAGCGCACCTCGCTGGAGGTCAGCTGCCTGATCAAGGGTTCACAGTTGATCGACCCGCCCTGGCCCGAGGACGCCTGGGAGCGCGCCGGTGAAGCGCGCGCTTCAGGAAAGGTGAAGCGTTTCAACATGTTCGACACCTGGGTGCAGGCCGCGCCCGCTATCTTGAAGTTTCTGGACGGCTAGTGCGATGGGCCAGGTCGATCTAATCCGACGTCGATTCGACGTGGATGTGCACTTCACAGTTCAGCGAGGCCTCCAGCGCGGTGTGCACGCGGCTCTCCGGAACCCGGTTCAGATCGGATCTTCGCAGCGTCACGTGCACGACATCCCAGCCGTCTTCGCCTGCGACCCGCTCGACGTCGGCGGTCAACCCCATCCCGGCCAGCACGCCGTGGGCGTCGTCGTCGGTCCCGCGGCTGATGTAGGTCAGCACCCCGGCCACCGGGGTGACACCGAAGGCGCCGAACGCCTGGACGCACACCTCGACCGCGCGCCTCTCGAGTTCGGCGGCGTCGTCACCGGCGATCAACAACTCGACTTCGCGTCGCGCCGGCGGCAGGTTGGCCAGGTCGGCGGCGTCACGGTCCACCAGTTCGATCCCCGCCGACTCGGCCAGCACCGCAAGGCGTGCCATGCCGTCGCTTAACTGTGCCAGCGCCAGCGCCCCGGACGGATCGACACCGACACGCACCACAGCGGTCCTCATGTCCGTGAGCCTATCCGCGGGCGGAAAGAGGCAGTGATGAACTCCACCACAACCGATCTCACCGTCGCCGCCTGGCCGAGCGCTACAGCGCGGCTGCTACGCCCGTCGTCGGACGGGGTCGAGGAGCAGGCCGAGTATGCAAGGGCCGGCGGCTACCGGCCGCTGACCGACCCCGACGCGCTGCTCGAGCAGGTCGACCTGTCGGGGCTGCTCGGCCGGGGCGGTGCGGCTTTCCCGCTGGGGACCAAACTGCGTGCCGTGCGCGACGCGGGCAGGCGCGGTTCGGACACCATCGTGGTGGCCAACGGCGAGGAGGGCGAACCCGCCTCGGTCAAGGACCGTTGGCTGTTGCGCAACCGACCGCACCTGGTACTCGACGGATTGCGCCTGGCGGCCGCGGTCATCGGCGCCGACCGCGCCTATGTCTACGTCTCCGACGACCGGGCGGCCATCGCGGTCACGGCCGCGCTGGGCGAACTGGATTCCGAGATCTTCGGTCGCACAGCGGTCACCGTCGTCACCGTCGACCCCGGCTACGTCGCGGGCGAGGAGACCGCGGCGGTGCGCCGCATCAACGGTGGCCCGGCCAAACCGACCGACAAACCGCCGCGCCCGTTCGAGGAAGGCGTAGCCGGCCTGCCGACCATGGTCAGCAACGTCGAGACGCTGGCCAACCTGCCCTTCATCCACCAGCACGGCGCGCAGAGCTACCGTGCCGTCGGCACGCCGATGTCACCGGGTACATTTCTCGCGACCATCACCGGCGCAGGAAAACCCCCTGCGCTGTACGAGATTCCGCACGGCGCGGCGTTCTCCGACCTGCTCACGTTGCACGGTGTGGACACGGACGCGGTGACCGGGGCATTGCTCGGTGGATACTTCGCGGGCCTGGTCAACACCGACGTCCTCGACGCGACGCTGGACCACGAGACGATTCGTCGTCTCGGCAGCGGACTGGGCTGCGGCGCGATCTCCGTTCTCACCGATGACTGCCCGCTGGCGGTGGCCGCCTCGGTGCTGTCGTACTTCGACCGCGAGAACGCCGGTCAGTGCGGATCATGCTTCAACGGCACCGCCGCGATGGCCGCCGTCGCGTGCGCGCTGCGCGACGGGGCCGCCACGCAGGAGGACCTGGCGCGATTGGAGCGCTGGTCGGTGGTGCTGCGGGGCCGCGGCGCGTGCGGCACGCTGGACGGCGCCACGAATATCGCCGCCAGCCTGCTGCGACAGTTCCCACAGGTGGTCGCGCGTCACCTCGCCAACGACTGTCCGGTGTGCCGCACGACGACATTCGACACCGTACGGCCCTATGAAGTGGAGGCGGTGGCCCGATCATGAGCGACGGCTTGAGAATTCGGCTCGACCGAACCTTATGTGACGGCTTCGGCATCTGCGCCAAGCACGCGCCGGGGTACTTCTCACTCGACGACTGGGGCTACGCGTCGCTGATCGGAGACGGGACGGTGCCCGAGGAGGACCGCGACGCGGTGATGCGGGCGCTGTACGACTGCCCCGCGCACGCGATCATCTACCTGGGCGAGCACCGGCCCTCCGATGACGCCGCCGCATCATCGGAGATACGCGAGTCACTCGAGCCGCATCCGAAGACCGACGGCAGCGAGGCGATTTCGGAGTTCGTTCGGTGACAAGACCACTGCCCGAGCTCAGTTTTCAGAACGAGTTCTTCTGGACCGCGGGCGCCGACGGTGTGCTTCGCATCCAGGAATGCCGTGCGTGCGACGCGCTGATCCATCCCCCACAGCCGGTGTGTCGATACTGCCGCAGCCGCGATATGGGGGTGCGCGACGTCTCCGGCAAGGCCACGTTGAGTGCCTTCACGGTCAACCACCGGTTCGGCCTGCCCGGCCTGCCGCCGCCCTACGTGGTGGCGGAGGTGGCCGTCGCCGAGGATGCGCGGGTTCGACTGACCACCAACATCGTCGACTGCGATCCCGACGATCTAGAACTCGGCCAGGTGGTCGAGGTGGACTTCGAGAAGATCGAAGACGTCTGGTTGCCGGTGTTTCGGCCGTCGGCCGGTGAGCGGACCGGTGCGCTGCCCGAAGACGAGATCGCTCCGCAGGACTACAGCAGCCACGTGCGGCCACCGCTGACCACGGAGAAGTTCGAAGACAGATCGGCGATCACCGGAATCGGCATGTCCCGGATCGGGCGCCGGCTGATGGTGCCCCCACTGTCGCTGACGGTCGAGGCGTGTGAAGCCGCGGTCACCGATGCGGGCCTGACCTTCGACGACATCGACGGGCTGGCCACCTATCCCGGACTGGATGTCGCCGGTATGGGCGAGGGCGGGGTCACCGCACTGGAAAACGCGCTCGGTCTCCGGCCGACATGGATCAACGGCGGCATGGACACGTTCGGTCCCGCGGGTTCGATCATCGCCGCCATGATGGCCGTCGCCACCGGCATGGCCCGCCATGTGCTGTGCTTCCGCACTCTGTGGGAGGCGACGTTCCAACAGCTGATGAAGGAGGGCAAGGCTTCGCCGCCGGGCGGTGCGCGCACCTCCAGTTGGCACCTGCCGTTCGGGGCGATGTCGGCCGCGCACACGCTGGCGCTCAACGCTCAACGGCACTTCCATCGCTACGGCACCACTCGGGAAACGCTGGGCTGGATTGCGTTGAACCAGCGCGCCAACGCCGCGCTGAACCCGACGGCCATCTACCGCGACCCGATGAGCATGGACGACTACCTCAACGCCAGGCCCATCACCACCCCGTTCGGGCTCTACGACTGCGACGTCCCTTGCGACGGCGCGGTGGCCGTGGTGGTTTCGGCCGTCGACGCGGCCCGCGACATGCCGCACAAGCCGGTGCTGTTCGAGGCGGTCGGCACCCAGGTTGTCGAACGCACCGACTGGGGCCAGGGCACCTTGACGCACGAGCCCCAGGTGCTCGGTCAATCGGCGCACCTGTGGACACGAACATCGCTGCGGCCCAAGGACGTCGATGTCGCCGAGTTGTACGACGGCTTCACGTTCAACTGTCTGTCGTGGCTGGAGGCGCTGGGCTTCTGCGGTATCGGGGAGGCCAAGGACTTCCTCGACGGCGGCCAGGCCATCGCGCGTGACGGTGAGATCCCGCTCAACACCCACGGTGGGCAGCTTTCGCACGGGCGCACCCACGGCATGGGACTGGTTCACGAGGCGGTCACCCAGTTGCGCGGTCACGCAGGTGAGCGCCAGGTGCCCGACGCGAAGGTCGCGGTGGTCAGCAGCGGCGGCCTCACCCCCAGCGGGGTGATGTTGATGCGGACGGACGCATGACGTACCCCGCCCCGCGTCCGCGCGTCGTGCTCGTCGACGCCGTGCCGATGTCCGGTCTGCTCGCCGAGGCCGACGACCCGAAAGCCGTGATCGCCGCTTTCCACGGCGGGGCAAGCACCGCAGCGTATTTCGACTGTCCTGGCCATCCGCGGCTGTCACTTCTGCGCGCGGGCGCCGCGGCCGGCTATACCGTGGTGGCGTTGGACCGGCCCGGCTACGGCAGTTCGGCGCCGTACCCGGACGTGATGGCCCGGCCCGAACAGCGGGTCGCGCTGGCCTACGGCGCGCTCGACAGGGTGCTCGGTGACAAGCCCCGCGGTGCCGGGGTGTTCCTCGTCGGCCACTCGGCGGGCTGCGAGATGGCGCTGCGGATGGCCGCTGCGCCCACGCGCGCCGACGTGATCGGCCTGGAACTTGGGGGCACCGGGCTGCGCTACGCCGACGCCGCCCGCGAGATCCTGAAGGCGGCTACCGCCACAAGCCGCCCGACCGGCTTGCGCGAATTGTTGTGGGAGCCCGCCGAACTGTATCCGCCCGAGGTGTTGTCGGGGATGACCAATGCGACGACCGGCGCACCCTACGAGGTCGAAACAACCAGAAGCTGGTCGCGGCAGGACTTTCCGGACCTGGCCGCGCAGGTTCGGGTACCCGTTCAGTTCAGCGTCGCCGAACACGAGCGGGTGTGGCGCACCGACGCCGAAGCGATGACCGCGATCGCCGCACTGTTCGCGGCGTCACCCCGGTTCGTGCAGAACCGACAGGCGGGCACCGGACACAACATGTCGCTGTCGGTCAACGCCGAGGCCTACCACCGCAACGTGATGGCGTTCGTCGACGAGTGCATCGCCGAGGCAGGCGGCGAACAGTCCAGACACCCGAGCAGCACGGTGGAGGCGGGCTGATGCGCGTCGGATTCATCGGACTGGGCAGCCAGGGCGGCCCGATGGCCAGGCGGATCGTCGAGGGCGGTTTCGAGACCACACTGTGGGCGCGCAGAGCCGCCAGCCTGGAACCGTATGCCGACAGCGCCGCACGGACCGCGGACTCCCCCGCCGAGTTGGCCGCCGCAAGCGATCTGGTGTGCCTGTGCGTGGTCGGCGACGACGATGTGCGCGAGGTACTCGGCGGTCCGAGCGGCGTACTCGCCGGGTTGGCGCCGGGCGCCATCATCGCCATTCACAGCACGGTGCACCCCGATACATGTCGTGAGGTCGCGCAAACCGCTGCCGAACAGGGTGTTTCGGTGATCGATGCACCGGTGAGCGGCGGCGGGACCGCCGTGGAAGAGGGCAAGCTGCTGGTCATGGTCGGCGGCGACGAACAGATCGCCGAGCGGTGCCGTCCGGTGTTCGCCACCTACGCCGACCCGATCGTGCATCTCGGCCCGCTCGGCAGCGGCCAGACCACCAAGGTCCTCAACAACCTGCTGTTCACCGCGAACCTCGGCGCCGCGCTGAGCACCCTGGACCTGGGCGAGTCGCTCGGCATCCCGCGGGCCCGGCTCGCCGAGGTGCTCACCGGCGGATCGGCGACCAGCAAGGCGTTGGCGAGCGTCTCGACGTTCGGCGGCACCGCCGAAGGACTGGCCGCGGTCGCCGGCGCCCTGCTGCAGAAGGACGTTCGGCACGCGGCGAGCGTCGCGGCGAACGCGTCGGTGCCGGAGGGCACGGTGTTCATGGCCGCGGATGCCGCGTTGACGGCGATGGAGCATCCACGATGAGCCGCATCGGCTTCGTCGGGGCGGGCCGCATGGGCGCGCCGATGATCCGCCGCCTCGTCGAATCCGGCCACCAGGTGCGCGCGCACGGACGCTCCGACGCCAAGTGCGGCGCCGTACGCGACCTCGGCGCCGACGCCGTCACCGAGGTGAGCGCGGTGGCCGAGGGCGCCGACGTCGTGATCGTCTGTGTGTTCACCGACGAACAGGTGCGGCAGGTCTGCCTGAGCGACGGGCTGACGGCCGCGATGGCGCCGGGCACAGCGCTGGTGCTCCACACCACCGGTAGCCCCGGCACCGCTGCGCAGATCGCCCGTCGGGCCCTTTCCGTCGACGTTCTCGACGCGCCGGTGAGCGGCGGCCCACACGACATCGACGCGGGTGCGATCACGCTGTTCGTGGGCGCCTCCGACGAGGCGTTCGCGCGGGTACGCCCCGTACTGGCCGGCTACGGCGACCCGATCCTGCACGTCGGCCCGGTCGGCTCGGGGCAGAGCATGAAGCTGGTCAACAACTCGCTTTTCGCCGCACAGATCGGGCTGCTGCGGGCCACGGTCACCCTCGCCGAGCGTCTCGGGGTGGCCGAAGCGGACGCGCTGCGCGCGCTTCCTCACGGCAGTGGGACGAGCCGGGTCGTCGAGATGGTCTCCGCCCGCGGTTCGGTGTCCGCGTTCGTCGACGAGGTCGGTCAGTTCATCGGCAAGGACGTCGCCGTGGTCCGGGAGACAGTCGCCGAACTCGGCGCCGATCTGGGTCTGCTCGACGACGTGATCGACAACGGGATAGGGCCGTGAAGACAGGCGATTCGGCCACTGGAAGGCCCCCTGGTGAGGCATACTATGAGCGTTACATATCTACAGTCTCGCGTAACGGAAGCGGTCGCCAGCCCGCCGCGAAAGAGGAGACCATGACCAAGCCCAAATTGGTGTTCAACCCGGTGGCCAAGGAGTACTTCGACAATCCGTACGAGATCTACCGGCGGATGCGCGACGAAGCCCCGGTCTACTACGACGAGCAAGAGGACTTCTACGCGCTGACCCGGCACTCCGATGTGGCGGCGGCCTTCAAGGATCACGACGCGTTCTCGTCGGCGCGCGGCTGCGACCTGGCGATGGTGCGCTCGGAGGAACCGCCGCATCCGTCGATCATCTTCATGGACCCGCCGGAGCACCGGCACATGCGCAGCCTGCTCAACAAGGCGTTCACCCCCAGGGCGATCCAGTCTCAGCGCGAGACGGTCACCGAACTCGTCGAGCACTACCTGTCGAAGGCCGATCCGGACAACTTCGACGTGGTGCAGGACTTCTCCGGGCCGTTCCCGGTCGAGGTCATCACCCGGATGGCCGGGGTGCCCGAGGAATTCCGCCAGCAGGTTCGGCACTGGATCGACATCAGCCTGTCGCGGGAGCCGGGCCAGATCGAGCTCAGCGAACGCAACATGCAGGCCAACATCGACTCGGGTGTCTACTACTACGGCCTGGTCCAGGAGCGCAGGGCCAACCCGCAAGACGACATGATCAGCCGGCTGATCGCCGCGGAGATTCCCGACGACGACGGCAATATGCGCAAGCTCGACGACATCGAGATCACCGGCTTCGCAACGCTTCTGGGTGGCGCGGGTGCGGAAACCGTCACCAAGCTGATCGGCAGCGCGGTGGTGGAGTTCGCGCGCCATCCCGACCAGTGGCAGATGCTGCTCGACGACCGCAGCCTGATTCCCGACGCGGTCGAGGAACTGCTGCGTTACGTCGGACCGGTGCAGTACAACGTCCGCTACAGCGTCAAGGACGTCGAACTGCCCAGCGGCAGCGTTCCCGCGTACAAGCCCGTGTTCCTGATGGGCGCCTCGGCCAACCGCGATCCGCGTGCGTTCGACGACGGCGAGACCTTCGACATCACCCGCGATCGCGCGCAGGCGCAGAACCTCGGCCTGGGCTACGGCATCCACAGTTGTCTGGGCGCCGCACTCGCCCGGATGGAAAGCGCCATCGCACTGGAGAAGCTGCTCGACTTCATGCCGCGCTACGAGGTCGACTTCGACGGCCTGCAACGCGTGCACATGCAGAACGTCGCCGGCTACCACCACGTCCCTGTGAAGGTGTTGAAGTGACCAGAAAAATCGAAGTCGACTTCGGATTGTGTGAGAGCAACGGGATCTGCATGGGCATCATCCCGGAGGTCTTTCACCTCGACGACCAGGACTACCTGCACGTCCTGAAAGAGGAAGTGACCCCGGAGAACGAGCACCAGATCAACGAGGCCGTTCGCCAGTGCCCCCGGCAGGCCATTTCGATCCGCGACGAATGAGGGCCATTTCCCTCCGGGCAGTGATCCGGGCAGTGTCCCGGTCAGTAGAGGAGTCCAGTTGACCACGTCCAAAGTCGTCTTCGACCCGTTCTCCGAGGAGTTCTTCAACGGGCCGTGGGAGATCTACCGGCGCATGCGGCAGGAGGCGCCGGTCTACTACAACGAAGAGCACGACTTCTACGCCCTGTCTCGGCACGAGGACGTGGCCGCCGCGTTCAAGGACTTCGAAACCTACTCGTCGGCCTACGGTCTGGATCTGGCGATGGTCAAATCCGGTGAGCCGCCGATGATCAAGGCGATCATCCTGATGGACCCGCCCGAGCATCGTCAGATGCGCAGCCTGATCAACAAGGTGTTCACCCCGCGCGCCATCGAGGCGATGCGGCCGATGGTCACCGAGACCATCGACCGCTTCATCTCGGCTGCCGACCCTGCCCGTTTCGACGTGGTGCAGGATTTCTCCGCACTCTTTCCCGTCGAGGTGATCACCCAGATGCTCGGGGTGCCGGAGGAGTACCGGCAGAAGGTCCGCGAGTGGGTGGACACCTCGCTGCAGCGTGAACCCGGCCAGATCGAGATGTCCCAAAAGGGTCTGGAGGCCGTCGGCGAAGCGTTCGCGCTGTACTACCAGCTGATCCAGGAGCGTCGGGTCGAACCCCGCGACGACATGTTCAGCCGGTTGGTCTCCGCGGAGATCGAGCGCGAGGACGGCGAGATGACCAGCCTCGACGATTTCGAGATCGCCGGATTCGCCACGCTGTTGGGTGGTGCCGGCGCCGAGACCGTCACCAAGCTGATCGGCAACGCCGCCGTCACCTTCGCCCGCAACCCCGACCAGTGGCAGAAGCTGCTCGACGACCGCAGCAAGATCCCCGCCGCGGTGGAGGAACTGCTTCGCTACGAGGCACCCGCGCAGTACAACGTGCGCCGCTCCATGCGCGAAGTGCAGTTGCACGGCGTCACGATTCCCGAGGGCAAACCCGTGTTCCTGCTTGGCGGTTCGGCCAACCGGGATCCCGAGGCGTTTACCGACCCGGACCGCTTCGACGTCGACCGCGACCGCACCGAGGCACAGAACCTGGGCTTCGGCTACGGCGTGCACAGTTGTCTGGGCGCGGCGCTGGCCCGCATGGAGAGCGCGATCGCGCTGGAGCGCCTGCTCGACTTCATGCCGCGCTACGAGGTCATGTGGGACGACTGCCAACGGGTGGCCATGCAGAACGTCGCGGGCTGGTCGCACGTTCCCGTGCGGGTTCTGGATTGACCCGGTTCGTCTTCGTGCACGGCGGATTTCACGCCGCGTGGTGCTGGGACCGGACCATCGCCGAACTGCAGGCACTCGGGCATGAGGGCGTGGCGGTCGACCTTCCCGGGCACGGTTCACGCGTCGCGGAGGAGTCGACTCTGGCCAACCGGGCAGATGCCATCGTGTCGGTGCTGCAACCCGGCGACGTGCTGGTGGGGCACTCCGGGGGCGGCTTCGATGCCACGCTGGCCGCTGATGCCGCGCCCGAACTTGTCGGCCACATCACCTACCTCGCGGCCGCGTTACCCCGGGAGGGGCGGACCTACCCCGAGGCGATGGCGATGCGCGATTCCGGCGACCTAACCGAGGGCGAGTTCGACGCGGATGTCGGAAAGATGTTGGGCTATTTGAAGTTCGACGACGACGGCGCGATGTGGTTCGCCGACTTCGACGGGGCGTGGAGCTACTTCTACCACGACTGCGACGAGGCGACGGCGCGCTGGGCGTTCGAGCGGCTCGGCCCGGAACGCTTCGGCGACACCACGGTCACACCCGTTTCGGTGCCCGGGTTCTGGGCCGCCGATCTGCCCCGCAGCTTCATCCGCTGCCTACAGGACCGCTCGATGCCGCGGTGGCTGGCCGATACGGTCGCCCACCGGCTCGGCGTGGAGCCACTGACCATCGACTCGTCGCATTCGCCGTTTCTCAGTAGGCCTCGCGAACTGGCCGAGTTGCTGGTCCATGCCACGACGACAGCACCCACCGGCCCGCTGCAACCCCACTGAGCGCGGAACAGCGGGCGACGAGGAGATCAGAAGCCGGAGATGATCGCCGCGTTGCAGTCGGCGGCGGACTGGCGAATCTTCGCGGCCTTCTGATACGCCTCGGACTCGTACCACTGCCGGGCCGCGTCGACCGACTCGAACTCCAGCACCACGGTCTGCGTGCCGTGCCATTGGCCTTCGAGCACCTGCGCGTTCTGGTCGACGGCCAGTATCGTCGCGCCGGTCATGGCCTGCGCAGCGAGCTTGGCGTACTCGGCCATTCCGGCCGGGTCCTTGATGTCCTCGGTGAGGATGACGTATCCCTTGGCCATTTCGAACTCCTTGTATGTCAGTCGATTTCGCTGATGGCTTGTTCCGGACAGTTGACGATCGCTTCCTTGGCGGCGTCTTCACGCCCGGCGGGCACGTCGGCCGGGTCGGCAACGGCGTAGCCGTCGTCGTGCATGCTGAAGACCTCCGGGCACAGCGTCAGGCACATGCCGTGGCCGCGACAGCGGTCTTCGTCGACGGTGACCTTCATCGGGCTGACTCCTTCTCGGGGCTCTTCGCCAGATCGAACTCGAGATGCAGCTCGGTGAGCCCACGCAGGATATAGGTCGGGATGTAGGAGTAGCGGCGCTGACCGGTGGGGCCGTGGTGCGCCTCGCTGATGCGGATGTCGGTGGTGCGGTCCAGTAGCCGCTCCAGGCCGACGCGGGTCTCCGCACGCGCCAGCGGCGCACCCGGGCAGCTGTGGATGCCCCTGCCGAACGCCAGGTGCTGGCGGGCGTTCTTGCGCTCCGGATCGAAGGTGTCGGGATCCTCGAAGCGCCGCGGATCGCGATTGGCCGCACCGTTGATCACCATCACCGTCGCACCCGCACCGAGGCGCTCCTCCCCGACCGTCGTCGGCACCCGCGACATCCGGAAGTCGCCCTTGACCGGGCTTTCGATGCGCAGGCATTCCTCGATGAAGTTCGGCAGCAGACTGCGGTCGTCGCGCAGCCTGCGCTGCACGTCGGGGTTGTCCCCGATCACCTTCAGCGCGGTGCCCAGCAGCCGCACCGTCGTCTCCTGGCCGGCCGAGAACACGTTGGTGGCCACTCGCACGACGTCGCCGACCTCCGGCACGGTGCCGTCCGGGAACGTCGCGGTGGCCAGCCCGGTCAGCACGTCGTCGCGGGGATTGGCCCGACGCTCCTCGACGTAGTCGGCGAACACCTCGTAGAGGTATTCCAGTGGCGTCTTGGCCAGTGTCTTGTCGGCGTTGCCCAGCCCGCTGCCGTGCGTGCCGCGGGCCAGCCGCTCCAGCAGCTCCGGACGGTCCTCGTCGGGCACGCCCAGCAGATCGGCGATCACCCGCAGCGTGAACGGGCCCGCGAAGCCGGCGATGAATTCGCCCTGCCCGGGCGCGAGGAAGTCGTCGAGGATGTCGTCGGCGAGCTGCCACATCGCATCCTCGTTCTCCTTGAGGCGCTTAGGCGTGATCAGCCGCATCAACAGTGCCCGGTGGTTGGTGTGTGTCGGGGGGTCCAGCGTGGGCAGTTGGTCACTGAACGGGATCTCGTCGCGGTGCTTTTCGATCAGCTCGGTGATGTCGCCGTCCTCCAGACCCTCCAGCGACACCGGGAAACCCGGAAACGGACCAGTCACTGAGATGCAGGAGGAGAAGGTCTCCGCGTCGTTGTAGACCTCGACGGCCTCCTCCCACCCGGTCACCATCGTCACGCCGTAGTGGCCTTCGCGCTTGACCGGACACTTATCGCGTAGTGCCTGGTAGAAGGGGTACGGATCGTCCGTCAGCCGGCTGTCCCGAAAGAAGTCGACCGCGGTGAGGTCTTCCGACATGCTTGCTCCGTTTCACCGATCTCGCCATACGAGAACGTGACTCTCATTCTTGAGCATTACATTTCCACAGTGCGTCGGTGGCGTCAACGCGGGCTCACTGGATCGGCTCGTCACCGAGCACCGTGGTGCGCAGCATCTCCCGCGGCGAATCGGGGTCGTACGGCGCGGCCCGGTGCAGAACCCCGCGGTTGTCCCAGATCACCGTGTCGCCGACCGACCAGTCGTGGCTGTACACCTTGTCCGCGACGGTGGCGCGGTCAAGTAGGACGGCGAGCAGTGCGCGGCCCTCGTCGCGGTCCATGCCCACGACGTAGTCCGCCGACGCCCCGAGCACCAGCGACCTGCGTCCGTTGCGGTGCGTCCACACCAGCGGATGTTCGTGAGTGGGCCGCGACCTCCACCGGGCCACCTGCTCCGGGGTCGGATCGGGGGTGACGCGGCGCTGCGAGGCCTCCAGCGAGTGCACCACCCGCAGCGACGCGAAGCGCTGCTTCTCGTCGTCGGTCAACTCGTCGTAGGCGCCGTAGGAACTGGCGAACTCGGTCTCGCCGCCGCGGTCGGCCACCCGCAGCGCCGAGAGCACGGTGGCCTTCTGCGGGAACTCGTCGTTGGTCGGGGTGCATCCGTCGATGTGCCAGTCGAAGGTCGCCCGCAGGTAGGCCGCCGAGGAGTTCTTCGACGGGTCGAGCGTCACGGGATAGATGCCTGCGACCGGATGATGCCCGTCTGAGGAGTGGTCGATCTCCCCCAACCGCCTGCAGAAGGACACCTGGGCTTGCGGCGCCAGGCCCAGGCCCGGAAACACCAGCACCCCATTGTCTTCGAGCGCCTCGAGCACCGCGTGGCCGAGGGTGTCGTCGACGGCCAGCAACTCGGCGTCGACGTCGAGCACCTCTGCGCCGACCGATGCGGTGAGCTTGTTGATGGTCAATACGGTCATGGCGGTTCCGTCCTGGTCAGGGCACCGGCGCGCTGACCCGGTGCATTTCGGCGTCAGCGGAGTCGGTGGGTTTCTGGGTGCCGAAGACCTCTACGGCCATCGAGACCATGATCATCGAGTAGACGAGATGCAACAGGTTCAGCGCATCGTCGGGCACTTCGTCGAGGGGGTACTTGTCGCAGTAGTCGATCGCCTCCTCGAAGCGCGGCGAGAAGGCGTCGTAGAACTCCCGGATCTCGGCCATGGGGGTGGCCAGGCGGGCGTTCCATCGTTCGGGTTCTGTTGCCAGACACCATTTCTCGGCAAACCGCTCGAACTCGGCGAAGGCACTGGGCAAGCGGGCTTCGGTCATGTCACACCCCCACCGGTTGGCGCTCGGACTTGTATCGCTCGACCCAGTCGACGGCCACCTTGTGTAGATGACGCACCAGGATCTCCTGGTCGCTGAGCGGGAACTCGTCGACTATCGGCTCGTCCAGGCCGTATTCCAGCGCGGCCTGGGTACCGCCGAGCATGCCGGCGTCCTGCAGCGCGAACTCCTTGAGCACCACCGCGGCGACCTCGTGTTCGATGCGCTCGCGCACCGTGCGCGCGGGATGAAATGCGGTGTAGGCCTCGAACTTGTGGGTGTTGTGCGAGGTCGGCCAGTACCGGTAGAGCAGGTACCAGCCGTGGTAGATGAGGATTTCGATGTTCGGGAAGATCTGGAAGTTCGTGATCCCCCACGGTTCGATACCTCCCGGGTTCAACCCGGCGGAGAAATGTGTCTCGGGTGTTCGCCATGGTCCCACCAGCCCGCTGCGTGTCGCGCGCTCGACGGGATACATATACTCGGGCGCCAACTTCCAACGCCTGGTGCCCGCGGTCGACACCAACCGGTGTGGACCGTCGATCTGGAAATGTCCGCACTCGAAGGTGGCGTTGGGTTGACGCACCGCGCTGGGCACCTGCTGCGAGTGCAGCGACGGCACGTGGTAGTACTCCTGGAAGGCGTCGGCGAATATCTTCCAGTTGCTGTTGTTGTGTGCCGTGAATTCGTAACGCTCCGTCATCAACTCGAACGGGTAGTCGTCCAGCGCAGTGATCATCGGCCCCAGGTACTCGCGCAGAGTCCAGCGGGGTTCGGGGTCGAAGTTGATGAAGATGAACCCGTTCCATACCTCACAGTGCACCGACTTGAGCCCGCGTTGCGCGGTGTCGAGGTCGAAGAACTCCCCTTCCTGCTGCACGAAGGTCAGCGCACCGGTGAGGTCGTAGCGCCAGCCGTGGTACTTGCAGGTGAACTGCCTGCAGGTGCCCTTGACCTCATCACCGGGAAAGTCATTCCACACCAGCTTGTTTCCCCGGTGACGGCAGACGTTGTAAAAGGCCCGGATCTGTTCGTCCTTGCCCTTCACCACGATTACCGACACGTTCGCGACGTCGACCTCCTTGGTGAAGTAGCTACCCACCCGCGGCACCTCCTCCACCCGTCCGACGTTGAGCCAGGCGCGCTTGAACACCGCCTCGCGCTCGAGTTCGTAGAACTCCGGCGAGGTGGAGTCGCGGAACGAGATCGGGCCCGTTCCCAGTTCGGGATAGTGCTCGGTCCAACTTCCCTCTGCGGGCTTAGGCCACGTGGCCATGCCGGTCTCCTTGTCGTAGTGGGTGATCGAAACGAGGGCCGGTCATCACATCACCGCGCCGCCATTGACGCCGAGGGTCTGACCGGTGATGAAGCCGGCCTCCTCGGAGCACAGAAACCCGACCGCCGCGGCGATGTCGTCGCCGGTGCCGAGATGGCCGACCGGAATGCTCGCCGCCATCTGCTCGTTGGAGGGCAGGTGCCCCGCGGCCTGCGACTGATGCTGCATCGGTGTCTCGATGCCCGACGGCGGCACGTTGTTCACCGTGACTCCGGCCGCCCCGTACTCACGCGCCAGCGATCGCGTCAGCGAGATCAGCGCGCCCTTGGACGCGGCGTAGTGGGCCATGCCGGGCGAACCCCGTTGGGCGCTCGACGAGGAGATCATCACGATCCGGCCCCACCCCACCGCCAGCATGTCGGGCACCGCGACCTGAGCGCAGTGGAACGTTCCGGTGAGGTTGACGTCGATGAGTCGCTGCCAGGCGTCGATCGTGATGTCGGTGAACGGCGCGAAGTCGACCGCACCTGCGCTGGTGACGAGTATGTGCACCGGCCCCAGTTCGGTGCGCACCTTCGCGAACGCCTCTTCGACTGCCGCGCGGTCGCTGACGTCGGCGGCGGTCCCCAGGGCGGTGACCCCCTGGGCGCGAAGCTGTTCGGCAACGCGCTGGGCGGCCTCGCCGTTGACGTCGAGGACGGCGACCTTGTGGCCCCGCCTGCCGAGCTCGTGGCAGGTCGCCTCGCCCATCCCGGAGGCACCCCCGGTGACCACCGCCACCCGGCTCATCCGACCGCCTCCATCGCTCGGCTCCATCACGCCTCCGGCTACTCGTAAACCACGTGGACAGTTCGGCTGGTGGGCAGGGACTGGCAGGTCAGCACCCAGCCCTGCGCCACCTCGTCGTCGTCAAGCGCGTCATTGTTGAGCATTCTGACGCTGCCCGACTCGATTCGGGCCATACACGTTCCGCAGGAGCCGGTTTCGCAGGACGACGGGGCGCGCAGTCCCGCCATCCTGGCGGTCTGCAGCAGCGTATTGCGCGCCCGGTACGGCACGGTGGTGGTCTTGCGATCCAGGTCGATGACGATCTCCTCGGTGCCCTGCGCTGCGGCCTCGTCCGGGACGACGGGCGCAGCGGTGACCTCGAACCGTTCGAGGTGCAACCGGCGGCGCGGAACACCGATGCCGAGCAGCGTCTCGGTCACGGTGTCCATGAACGGGCTCGGCCCGCAGATGTAGTAGTCGACGTCGGAGTCGCGGGCGGCCCCGATGAACGCTTCGATCGCACCGGGTGTCACCACGCCGGACTCTTCGTCGAAATGACGCCGCACCGCCAGCTTGTCGCCGTTGGCCGCGGCCAGCGCCTTCAGCGACTCGCCGAAGATCACCGAGTCACGGGATCGGTTGGCGTAAAACAACCGCACCCGCCGTCCGCACCCGGCCAGCGCCGATCCGATCAGCGAGAAGATCGGGGTGATGCCGCTGCCGCCGGCGAACGCGACGATGTCACGGGTATCCGCACCGAGGACGAACCGCCCGTCCGGCGGGGCGGCATGGAGCTCACCGCCCTCGGCCGCGGTGTCGTTCAACCAGTTCGAGACCACACCGCCGGGATCGCGCTTGACGGTGATGCGCAGGTCCTCGCCGAGATGCGGCGACGACGACATCGAGTAGCACCGTTGATGGTGGTCGGCGCCGATCTGCACCCGCAGGGTCAGAAACTGACCGGCCTCATAACGGAACCGCTGTGAACAATGCTCGGGCACGTCGAGCACCAGCGACACCGCATCGCAGGTCTCGCGCACGACGCGTTTGATCCGCAACGGCGCGAACTCGGTGAGCTGATCCGACATCCCCTCGACAATATCAAGTACTTGTGATTGGTTTCAAGTGTGGGGTCGCGCCGTCGAGGCACCAGTGGCTTTCGTCAGGAGGACGCAGGGCCGAGGGTCAGTCCCCGATGTGATCGTCGAAAAGGGTGTTTCCGGTGCCCTTTTCGACCACCCGCGCCAACAGGTCACGCAGCGTGCGCTGCTCTTCGGCGGTGAGCACCCCGAAGACGGCCTCGTGGGCGGCGATCGCGTCGCCGACCACCGCGGTGGCCACGTTGCGGCCCTCGTCGGTCAGGTAGACCTTGAGGATGCGGGCGTGCTGCGGATCGGGTTTGCGTTCGACGAAGCCCCGTTGCTCGAGGGCCTTGAGCGCGAGTTGCACGCCCTGCGGGGTGATCAGCAGTCGACGCGCAAGTTCGGCGCCGGACAATCCCGGCTCGTTGGCGAGTTGACGCAGCACGCCGATCTGGGCGGTGCTGACGCCGTGCTGGCTGACGGCGTCGTTGACGGCGGTGAGCGCGAAGTACCAGGCCTGCTTGAGGTGCCAGAGGATGTTGTCGCCCAACTCCATACCGAGGTCCTCAGCCATTGCCGGGTGTCCGCTCGTTCTTGTAGACGCGACCGTCCTTCATCACGAACCGCACGTCGAGCGTGGTGGCGATGTCGCGCGACGGATCCCCCGGCACCGCGACGATGTCGGCGAGGTAACCGGGCGCCAGACGGCCCAGCTCGTGGTCGGCCTCGATCAGTTCGGCGCTGGTGACCGTCGCGGCCCGCAACGCCTGCATCGGGGTCATCCCGCGCGAGACCAGCGCGCACAGCTCCTTGGCGTTCTGCCCGTGCGGTATCGCGGGTGCGTCGGTGCCACAGGCTATCCGCACCCCGGCGGCGATCGCCTTGGGCAGCATCGCCTGCGCGCGGGGGAACACTTCTTCGGCCTTCTTGCGCAGTTCCGGGGCGATCCGGTCGACGGCCATCGCCTCGGTGAGATAAGTGGTCGACACCAGGAACGTGCCGTGGTCCACCATCATCTGGATGGTGTCGTCAGAGGCCAGAAACCCGTGCTCGATGCAGTCGATGCCGGCCCGAATACACGCTCGAATCGCACTGTCGCCCACCGCATGCGCGGCAACCCGCACACCGGCTCGATGCGCCTCGTCGGCGATCGCGGCGAACTCGTCGTCCGAGTACTGCTGGGCGCCGGGCGCAGTGCTGTGCGACATCACCCCACCGGAGGCCGACACCTTGATCAGCTTCGCGCCGTGCCGGATCTGGTAGCGCACGCAGGCGCGGACGTCGTCGACGCCGTTGGCGATGCCCTCGGCGACCGACAGCGGCATGATCCCCGGAGCCAGCCGTTGGAACACGGTGGGGTCCAGATGTCCGCCGTACGGGGTCACCGCGTGCCCGGCGGGATGGATCCGCGGGCCGACGTGCCAGCCCGCCTCGATCGCGCGCTGCAACGCGACGTCGAGCAGATACCCACCCGTCTTCACCATCAGCCCGAGGTTGCGCACCGTGGTGAAGCCGGCCTCCAGTGTGGTGCGGGCGTTGACCGCGCCCCGCAGCGTGCGATAGGCGGGATCGTCCTGCACACCGTGCATCGGGCTGGGCAGGCCCTCAGGTCCGCCCGGCCCGCCGATGAGCAGGTTGAGCTCCATGTCCATCAGACCCGGCAGCAGCGTGACGTCGCCGAGGTCGATGTCGTCGTCGGGATCGTCTGGCACCGCAACGGGATTGACGTCGACGATCCGGTTGTCGGCGATCACCAACACCGCCGGTGAGCGCACCTGGCCGGCTCCCACATCGGCCCAGCGCGCGGCGCGCAGGACGGCGGTGGTGGTCACGGCACCGGTTCGGCGACGCAATCCAGCGTCGACGCCCCGGAATCGGGAACGCGGGGCTGCTTCCAGCACTCGACCGGGAACGACACCATGATCATCGAGTACAGCAGGTGCATCAGGTTGAGCACGTCCTCGGGCAGGTCATCCAGCGAGAACTTGTCGCAGTACGCCAGCGCCTCCTCGGCGCGTTGGGTGATCGCGTCGTAGAACGTCTGCATCTCCTGCATCGAGCTGGCCAACCGCTTGGCGTAGCGTTGCGGCTCGGTCGGCAGGCACCAGTCCGAAAACGGTTCCAGGTCGGCGAATTCCGGGGGCAGCTTCGCGGTCATCGGGCTCCGACCCCCGCGGTCTTGCGCTCGTAGTCGTCGACCCACGCGGAGGTCTCCCTGTGCAGGTGACGAATGAGCACTTCCTGATCGCACAACAGAAAGTCGTCGAGTACGCGGGACTCGATCATCGTCTGCGTGGCCTCGAGGGTGTTCGCGTCCTGTAGGCCGTACTCCTTGAACGACACTGCGGCCAGTTCCTGCGCGACACGCTCGCGCGGTGTGCGCGGCTGCGGGAAGTACAGGTTGCCCTCGAAAATGTGGGTGTTGTACGAGGTCGGCCAGTAGTGGTAGGTCAGATACCAGCCCTGCCCCCAGAACAGGATCACGAAATTGGGGAACAGCTGAAACGAATCCAGCCCCCACGGATCACATTTGGCCGGGTTGAGCCCCGCGGGCATCTCGCCGAGATCCGGTTTGTCCCAAGGCCCGAACAGTCCGCTCTGGCAGATGTCCTCGATCGGCTTGCGCATCTCCTCGGCCATCTCCCACGCCCGCACCCCCGAGGTGCTGACCAGCCGGTGCGGGCCCTCGATCCGGTAGTGGGGCGCCTCGAAGCCCGCCTCCGCGGCCGCCTTCGAGTAGGCGGTGGGCGACTGGTTCGCGTGCAACACCGGGGCGTGGTAGAACTCCTGGAACGCGTCCATGTAGAGCTTCCAGTTCGCCTTCACCTCGGAGCGGTACGTGAATCGCGAAGTCATCTTGTCGAACGGGTAACCCTCGAGATCGGTGATCATCGGGCCGAGGAATTCGCGCAGCGTCTGTTCGGGTTGCTTCGCCAAGTTGACGAAGATGAACCCCTCCCAGACGTCGCAGTGCACGCCGACCAGGCCGTAGCGACTCTTGTCGAGGTCGAAGAACTCCCCTTCCTGCTGCACGAAGGTGAGGTTGCCGTCCAGGTCGTAACGCCAGGCGTGGTACTTGCAGGTGAACTGCCGACACACCCCGCTGGTCTCCTCCAACGGCATGTCGTTCCACACCAGCTTGTTGCCCCGGTGGCGACAGATGTTGTGATACGCCTTGACCTCGCCGGAGGTGGTGCGCACCACGATGATCGAGGTGTTGGCGACCTTGAGTTCCTTGGTGAAGTAGCTGCCCTTGCGTGGAAGCTGTTCGACGCGACCGACATTGAGCCAGGCACGCTTGAAGATCGCCTGCCGTTCCTTCTCGTAGAACTCCGGGTCGATCGAGTCCTCGTAGGAGACCGGTGCGGTGCCCAGATCCGGGTAATGCTCGGTCCAACTGCCCTCGGGCGGTTTGGGGAAACGGGCCATGGGTTTCTCCTGTCCACACGGTCGGGAGCCTGTTGCGCCGACCGTATCTCCTCCGACCTCTAATCGCAAGTAGTTGATACTGAGGTAGCGACGTGTGCGGCCGCGTCCGGCGTCAGGCCAACTTGATCGCCGAGACGTACATCTCCACGATCGGCCGGTACAGGTCGATATCGTCGAGTTCGCTTGCCAGCACGACGGAGTCACTGGTGGCGATGAGCACGTGGGCGAAGGTCGTCGGCGGGATCAGCAGGGTCGCGCCGAGTTGATCGATGCCCTCGACGATGAACTTCGCCAGCGCCTCGACGACCTCGGAGCGCTTGGCGGCCACCCGCTGTCTGGCCTCGGGGTTGCGCAACAGGTAAAGGGTGAACTCGAGACCCAACGCGGCGTGCTCGGCGCCGCGGTCACGGCTCAGTTCTCGCCAGCGGAGGGCGATCTCGTCGAGCTCGCGCGCACCGATCTGCCTGGAGGCCGCCATCACCTCGGCGAAGGTGTCGAAATAGCGTCGCCAATAGCGGTCGCTCACCGCCAGGAACAGGTCTTCCTTGGTGGCGAAGTGCTTGTAGATGGCGCCCTTCGTGTAACCGGCCGCATAAGCGATGTCGTCGAGAGTGGCTGACGTGAAGCCCTTTTCCGCGAACACCTCCTGCGCGGCGTCGAGCAGCAGCGATCGCGTGTGCTCCAGGCGCCGCTCCCGCGTCCACCGCTCTGCCATAAACGGAAGTCTCCCACACAGGTTTCAAGAATCTATTGAGATGCCCGGATACCCGTTGGTATCTTCGTCGGGTTCGCGCATGCGGACGCGTGCCCGAGGAGACATCGTGAGCGAACTGTCGAACAAGAAGCCCGCCGTCACCGAGTCGCTTACAGGTGTGCCCGCCGCGGGTGGCCCCACCCAACGGCCGTCGCGACGGGTCAAGATCTGGGCGACGGCCGGTGGACTGATCCTGGCGCTGCAGATCTATGTGTGGATCCGCTGGCTCACCGGCCCGTACTTCACGCCCGTCGACCCCGGGCCCACCGACCCGCCGACGTTCATGAAGGTCGCCCTGATGATGTGGCAGATCGGCTCGCCGGCGCTCTTCCCGGTCGCCATCTGGTGGTTCATCATCCGGCCGTGGCGACGCGAACGGCGGATCACGCTCGACGGCATGATCATGGTGTCCACCGGGCTGTTCTTCTTCCAGGACCCGCTGCTCAACTACATCAACACCTGGTGCACCTACAACGCGTGGGCGTTCAACATGGGCTCCTGGGCCCCGCACGTGCCGGGATGGCTGTCCCCCGAACGCCCGGGCGCGCAGGTGGCCGAACCGTTGGGGATCAACGTCTCGGGCTACGCGTTCGGTGTGCTGCTGTGCACGATTCTGGGCTGCTGGGTGATGCGCAAGGCCAAGGATCGCTGGCCTTCCCTCGGCACCAAGGGCCTGATCGCCGTCGCGGCGGTGTGGGCGTTCTTCTTCGACTTCGTGATGGAGGGCCTGATCCTGATGCCGCTGGGGATGTACACGTTCCCGGGCGCCATCCAATCCCTGTCGATCAACGCGGGCACCTATTACCAGTGGCCGATCTATGAGGGGCTGATGTGGGGTGGCGTGCAGGCCGCGCTGTGCTGCCTGCGGTTTTTCACCGACGATCGTGGGCGCACCGTGGTGGAGCGCGGATTGGACGACGTGCGAGGCGGTTTCGCCGCGCAGCAGTTCGTCCGCTTCCTGGCGATCTTCGCCGCCATCAGCGCGTCGTTCTTCGTCTTCTACATCATTCCCGCGCAGTTCATGGCCACCCACGCCGACCCGTGGCCCGAGGACGTGCAGAAGCGCTCGTACTTCACCTCCAATCTGTGCGGCGACGGCACCGACCGGCCGTGCCCGGATCCCTCGCTGCCCATCCCCACCCGGCACTCCGGCTACATCAACAACGAGGGTGACCTCGTGCTGCCCGACGGTGTGGAGATGCCGCCGGTCGTACCGCACGAAGGCCGGTGACCGAGGTGTCGGCCAACAGTCAGTCGACCACGGTCGGTCACCGCTCACCCGCCCCGTTCTACCGCCCGGTCGGTGACGAGGTGGCGGTGTTTCGCGCGGCGGCGCGCCGCGGCCTGCCGGTGTTGCTCAAGGGCCCCACCGGCTGCGGCAAGACCCGATTCGTCGAAGCGATGGCCCACGACCTCGGCCGTGACCTGATCACCATCGCGGGCCATGAGGACATGACCTCGGCGGACCTGGTGGGCCGATTTCTGCTCAAGGGCGGCGAAACCGTCTGGGTGGACGGGCCGTTGACGCGGGCGGTCCGTGCCGGGGCGATCTGCTATCTGGACGAGATCGTCGAGGCGCGCCAGGACACCACCGTGGTCATCCACCCGTTGGCCGACCACCGCAGGCAGCTTCCCGTCGATCGACTCGGCACGACGCTGTCGGCCGCGCCCGGCTTTCAGTTGGTGATCTCCTACAACCCCGGTTATCAGAGCGTGCTGAAGAACATCAAGGAGTCGACGCGGCAGCGGTTCATCGCCATCGAACTCGACTTCCCGTCCGCCGAGATGGAGACGGAGATCGTGGCACACGAGGCCGGCATCGACGTCGAGACCGCGCGCGCCCTGGTGACGGTGGGCCAGGCCATCCGCGGCATCGACGGTTCGCCGTTGGGCGAGGTGTCGTCGACCCGGATGCTCGTCCTGGCCGGCGGGCTCGCCGCCGAGGGACTCGACCTACGCCGGGCGGTTCAGGCCGCCGTCGTCGAGGCACTTTCCGACGATCGCGATGTCATTCGCGCGCTCGGCGAACTGGTGGACGCCGTGCTGCCCCGCCCGTGAGCGCCCCGGTCGAACCCGAACGGTTCCGGTTCCTCGCCTCCTATGTCGCGGGCCGATCGGTCGACGTCGCCGAAGCGCAGGCCGGCCAGGCCTCGCACACCACCGGGCAGACCGTGTTCGTGACGAAAGGCGCCTCCCCCGAACAGCATCGACGCGAAGTGCTGCTGCAGAGCGCCCTGCTGGGGGCGGGCAGCCTGGACGCCAGTCTGATCAGACCCCTGCGGGCGCGGCCGGTGCTTGCTCGCCGGTACCTGGCCATCGAGGGGCACCGGGTGCTCGTCGACCTCGCGGAGCGCCTGCCGCTGGCCGCCGCACTGCACCCCGAACCCGCCGCCGACTCGACATCGGCCGACGGTTCACTGGAAATCGCCAGGGGGCGAGGCAAAGTCGACGATCCGCCGGCCTGGTTCGGCGTCATCAAACCGGCGCGGCTACTCGGTTCCCCCACCGGCAACGGCGCGCACGCCTCCGACACGAACCTGCAACTGAGGTATGACGTGGTCACCTCGACCGAGGACGACGAAGACGACGGGGACGACGGGGACGACGGGGACGACGAAGTGCCCTCGGAGGGAAGCAAGATCCTCAAGCTCTTCGACAATCCGCTGTTCAACTCCCAAGCGGTGGGTGACTTCCTGCGCAAACTGCTCGGCACCGCGAGGTCGTCGGAGAACGACACCGCCGGTGCCGAACTGCGCGCCGGTGCGATAAGGCGGGTGCGCGCCGGCGGGCCCGAGGCGCGACCGCTGCCCACGCCCATCCATTTCATCGACACCGCCGACCCGGGGGCGGCGGTCGGGGTGGGTGGGGCGCTGCATCCCGAGTGGGACGTCTTCCGTGACCGCTACCGGCCCGACTGGTGCCGGGTCATCGACTATCCGCTGACGGTGCCCGCGGACGTCGCCGCAGCGGGTGTGTCCGGCGACGAGGTACTGCGCCGCCGGCTGACCCGCCTCGGGCTGGGGCCGAAAGCGTTGCGGCGCAGAGCCGACGGCGACGACCTCGACATCGAGGCGCTGGTCGACCTGTCGGTGGACGTGCGCTGCGGCTACTCACCGCCGGAGAACATCTACACCGAGCACCGCAAGATCGCCAGGAACCTCGGGGTGCTGATCCTGCTCGACGCCTCGGGCTCGTCGACCGACACCGATCCCGACGGGCTGGCCGTACACGACCACCAACGGCGGGCGGCGGCCACGCTGGCCGCCACGCTCGAAGAACTCGGCGACCGGGTGGCGGTGTACGCCTTCTCCTCTCACGGCCGACGCGCCGTCCACCTGCCGGCGGTCAAGACGTTCGACCAGCGTTTCGGGGCGGCCGGCCGGGCCCGGTTGAATCGACTGCAACCGTCGGGCTACACCCGGCTCGGCGCCGCCATCCGGGGCGCCGGCGAAATCCTCAAGGCCCGGTCGGGCACCCCGAACCGGCTGCTGCTCGTGCTGTCCGACGGGCACCCCTACGACACCGGCTACGAGGGCTCCTACGCCGAGGCGGACGCGCGCAGGGCGCTCGAAGAGCTTCGCCTCGACGGAGTCGGCTGCCTGTGCCTGTCGCTCGGCGCCGCCACCGGTACCGACGCGCTCGAACGCGTCTTCGGCTCGGCCAGTCACGCCGGCGCCGCGGCATTGGCCGAACTGAGCCCGCGAATGGACGAGTTGTTCATGTCGGCGCTGCGCGAACTGGCCGTGCCACGGCCCGCCGGCCGCTGAGTCATGCGCGTGTCACCGCGTGGCAGGCAGCCCGAGCACCCGCTGCGCGATGATGTTGCGCTGGATCTCCGATGTGCCGCCGGAGATGGTGCCCGCATAGGTCGCGATGTAGCGCATGAACCAGCTTCCGGTGAAAAGATCTGGCGCGTAAGGGTTGTGGGCCGCGGTCAAGGCCGGATCCCGCAGCCCGTCGGCGCCCGCGGCATCCAGCGCGCACCGCGCGGCGTGCTGTTCGGCCTCCGACCCCAGCACCTTGAGCACCGACACCCCGGGAACGTCGCGCTCGCCGCGCGCGGCCTGCCCCAGCGCCACCGACCCCAGCAGGCGCAACGCCTGGTAATCCATCGCGATGGTGGCGTAGCGGTCGCGGTCCACGGCGCAGGCGGGCCGGAAGTCCTCGAGCAACTGCTGCAACCGGTTGGCGAACGCCAACCACATCATCGTGCGTTCGTGGCCAAGCGAGCCGTTGGCGACCCGCCATCCCTCGTGCAGAGGTCCGACGAGGTTCTCCGCGGGCACGCGCACGTCGGTGAAGAACACCTCGTTGAAGTCGCGGCCGTCGCGGTCGTACACCGGAGCGAACGGCCTCCGCTCGACGCCCGCGGTGTCGGTGCGGATGAGCAGCGCGCTGATCCCCTTGTGCTTCGGCGCATCGGGGTCGGTCCGCACAAAGGTCAGCAGGACGTCGGCGTCGTGGGCGCCCGAGGTCCAGATCTTGTGGCCGTTGACCACGAAATGGTC
Source organism: Mycolicibacterium sp. XJ1819 (assembly GCF_053483675.1). Lineage (NCBI taxonomy): Bacteria > Bacillati > Actinomycetota > Actinomycetes > Mycobacteriales > Mycobacteriaceae > Mycobacterium > Mycolicibacterium sp. XJ1819. The sequence continues at coordinate 43,674 of NZ_JBEFST010000020.1, forward strand.
ACCGTCGACGCCCGATACCAGCTCGGCGCGGGTGCGCAGCCCGGCCAGATCCGAGCCCGCGCCGGGCTCGCTCATCCCCAGCGACGCCGTCAGCTGCGCGCGCAGGATGGGCACCGCCCACCGGTGCTTTTGTTCGGTGGTGCCGAACGACAACAGCGACGCCGCGACGATGCCCACGCCCTGCGGGTTGAAGCTGTGATAGAGCCGCCGCCGCGCCAACTCCTCACGGTGGACGAACTGCTCGAGCACGCCGGCGTTGCGCCCGCCGTACTCGGGCGGGTTGCCCGGCAGCAGCCAGCCGTGGTCGAACTGCAGTCGTTGCCAACGCCGCGCCCACGGCGGGATGTCCGCTGTCGACTGCGACCGTTGCGTCTGCGCCTCGGCCTCCGGCGGCAGATACGTGTCGAGAAACTCGACGAACTCCGCGCGGAACGCCTCGACCTCGGCATCGAAGCTCAGCTGCACACGCCGACGATATCAAGTACTTAACATTTGCGGCGGGGTGCGCTATGACTGAGGGAATGCTCGATTCCGAGAAGATCCTGATCACCGGGGCGACCGGCAAGATCGCCTTTCCGATTGCCCGCGCGCTCGCACCGCACAACGAGGTGTGGGGTGCCGCGCGACTGCGAGATCAACAGGATCGCGACCGCCTGACCGCCGCCGGCGTCACCCCGGTCGCCCTCGACATGAGCACCGCTGACCTGTCGAACCTGCCCGACGATTTCACCTACGTCTTCCACGCGGCCGTCGACACCGGCGTCGGCGACTGGCGGCGCTGCCTGCGGACCAACGCGCACAACTCCGGCGAGTTGTTGTACCACTGCCGCGCGGCCAAGGGCTTCGTGTTCTGTTCCACCGGTTCGGTCTACGGCTATCAGGGGCAGCGGCCGCTGCGCGAAGACGATCCACCGGGTGTGCCGTCGCGATCGGCCTACAGCTTCTCCAAGGTTGCCGCCGAAGCCGTCTGCACCTGGGTGGCCGACAAACACGACATCCCGCTGACCATCATCCGGATCTGCTCGACCTACGGACCCGAGGGCGGCGCTCCCGCCGACCGGCTCGAGCGCATCCTGACGCGCAGACCCATCCGGCTCCACCCCGACCGGCCGAACAACTACAACCCCATCTACGAAGACGACTACGCCGAATTCGGAATCCGCGCAATGGAGATCGCCGCGACCGGGCCGGTCGTGGTGAACTGGGCGGGCAGCGAAACGGTCAGCGCCGAGGAATACTGCACCTACATGGGCCGACTCGTCGGTGTCGAGCCGATCTTCGAGTACACGCCGGATGCGCACACCCCGCTGTGGCCCGACGTCACGCTGATGCACGAGTTGCTCGGCCGCACCAAGGTCGGCTGGCGTGACGGGTTCCGGCGGATGATCGCGGCGCGTCATCCCGAAATCACACTGAGCGAACCATTTTCGTGAAGGGAACCGAGATGCAACTGCCCGGCACGCCATCCGACGAGGTGCCAGAGGTGCTGGCGGCGGGGCGCGGAGACATCAGCACGTTGTTCGTGTCGATGGCGACCCGCCACCCCGACGGCGCCGACGCGGACTACCTGCGCTGGCACACCCTCGACCATCGGCCGGAGCAGCACCGGTTGTCGGCGGTGCGCGCCTCGATGCGCCTGGTGTCGACGCCGGCCTGCCGGGCCGCCCGCGCCGCGAGCCAACCGCCCTACGACGTCATCGACCATGTGATGACCTATTTCTTCACCGATGCCGCCGGCATGGAAGGCTTCCTCGAACTGGCCAAGGCGCTCATCGGCGCCAAGCGCAAGCTCCCACTGCTGCCGCCCGTCGAACGCGGTGTGTACCAAGTGCAGCGCAGGTCTGCGGCGCCGCGGGTCAAAGTCGGGTCCGACGTGCTGCCGTGGTGGCCGGTGCGCGGCGTCTATCTTCTGCTCGAGCGCGGCGATACGTCAGCGGATGGTTTGGTCGACGTCGACGGTGTCGCCGGTGTGTGGTCGGCAGCGGCGATGGATGTCGAGGCCCGACTCGCCAGCGCCACCGCCGGCCAGACGCTTTCGTACTGCTTTCTCGACGCCGACCCGGTAGACACCGCCGAGGCGCTGCGGCCCGCGCTGGAGAAGAGGTGGGCCGATGCCGGCACCGAACCGATGCTTGCCGCGCCGTTCTACCCCGTGGTGCCCCACGAATGGAATCGCTACCTGCCCCGGGAGGCATGAATGCGCATCGGGTTGATGGTCGGCTCCGACAAGGAGCGCGCCCGCGCCGACAGGTTGGCCGGCCTGCTCGACGACGGAAAGGCCGCCGAGCGTCAGGGTTTCGCGTCATTCTGGATGCCCCAGGTGCCCGGCTATCTCGACGCGATGACATCGGTCGCGCTGCTCGGGCAGGTCACCGACCGCATCGAGATCGGGACGGCGGTCGTGCCCATCCAGACCCGCCATCCGATGATCATGGCCCAGCAGGCGCTGACCACCCACCTCGCCTGCTCGGGCAGGTTCACCCTGGGCGTGGGACCCTCACATCACTGGATCATCGCCGACCAACTCGGTCTGCCCTACGACCGGCTGGCGGCGCTGGTGCGCGACTACCTGGAGGTGCTCGACGCGGCGTGTGCCGGTCCGGGATCGGTTGCGGTGGACAACGACAGCTATCGGGTGCACAGCCCGGTCGACGTCACCGACGCGCCCGGTCCGCAGGTGCTGATCGCGGCACTGGGCCCGGCGATGCTGCGGATTGCCGGCGAACGCACCGCGGGCACCATCTTGTGGATGGCCGATGAGCGGGCCATCGGCGACTACGTCGTCCCCCGCATCGGGCAGGCCGCGGACGCCGCGGGCCGTCCCGCACCCCGCGTAGTCGCGGGAGTTCCGGTCGCGCTGTGCAATCCGGGCGAGGTGGCCGCCGCGCAGGCCTACGCCAGCGAGGTGCTCGGCCACGCCGACTTCTCCCCCAACTACGTCCGGTTGCTCGAACACGGCGACGCCGAGGACATCGGCGACACCATGGCGGCGGGCGACGAATCGGCCGTACTGGCCCGATTGCGTCGCTACCGCGACGCCGGTGTGACCGACCTTGCGGTGCGGGTGGTTCCGCTGGGTCAGGACGCCGCGGTGCGCCAGGCGTCGCGACGACGCACGCAGGAGTTCGTGGCCTCGCTCGTGGACGAACTCAGCCACAGTTAGTTAGACGGCCGTCAACTATATGCACGCGCCTGTTCAGCTGTTACGGTGCTGCTGTGCGCAAGACCACCACGTCTGACATTGCTGACGGTGGTCAACGGCGGGCGTCGTTTCAGCGGGCCCGCTCGCACGAGACCAAACGCGGTCTGGTGCAGGCCGCGATGGCGTTGTGGCGCACGAACGGCTACGCGAAAACCACCGTCGCCGACATCTGCCGGGCCGCAGGTGTCTCCCGGGCGCTGTTCTACTTCTACTTCCCCGCCAAAGAGGACGTGCTCTTCGAGGTCGGCGTGCTGTCCACCCGCGCGGCGCAGCGGCGAGTGCAGTCGTTGTTGCGAAGCGCCGACTACGACGTCGAGGCGGTGATTTCCGAGGCGCTGCGCAGCCTCGAGCGGTCGATGGCCCGCAACCCCCGCGATCTGGTGTTCGAGACCGTTCTCGAGGGCTACCGGCAAGAGCAGCGGATACTGGCCGCCGACGAGCACGACGACTCCGACGCCGACATGTTCGGTGAGTTGTTCACCCGCGCCAAGGCCGACGGCAAGATCGCGGCCGGAGTCGACGTCGACCACCTGTCCCGCCTGGCCCAGATGCATGTCAGCGAGGGCGTGCGCCGTTGGGCCGGTGGAGCTTTCGGCGACCGGTCGTTCGCCACGGTCGTCACCGACGACATCGCCGCGCTGATCGCCGGCCACAACGTGCGAGCAAGCCGATGACGTTCGTCATCGTTTCCACCCGAGAGGAGCGCCGCCATGGCATGGGATTTCGAGACCGATCCGGAGTATCAGAAAATCCTGGACTGGGCCGACGAATTCGTTCGCGAGGAGGTCGAACCGCTGGACCTGGCCTTCCCGAACCAGGAGTACGTGCCGCTGGCGGGTAAGCGCCGCGACGCGGTCGAGCCGCTCAAGCAGGAGGTGCGCCGTCGCGGGCTGTGGGCCACCCACCTGGGTGCCGACCTCGGTGGGCAGGGCTACGGACAACTCAAGCTGGCGCTGCTCAACGAGATCCTCGGTCGTTCGCAGTGGGCACCGATCGTGTTCGGCTGCCAGGCGCCCGACACCGGCAACGCCGAGATCATCGCGCACTACGGCACCGAGGAGCAGAAGCAACGGTATCTGCGGCCGCTGCTCGACGGTGAGTTGTTCTCGTGTTACTCGATGACCGAACCGCACGCCGGCGCCGACCCGACGCTGTTCAAGACCACCGCGGTGCGCGACGGCGACGAGTGGGTGATCAACGGGCAGAAGTTCTTCTCCTCCAACGCCAGTACCGCCTCCTTCCTGATCGTGATGGTGGTGACCAACCCCGACGTCAGCCCGTACCAGGGCATGTCGATGTTGCTGGTGCCGACCGACACGCCGGGGGTCAACATCGTGCGCAACATCGGGTTGCACGGTGAACCGGAGGGCCACGGCTCGCATGCGCTGATCCACTACGACAACGTGCGGGTGCCCGCCGACGCACTGCTCGGCGGGGAGGGCCAGGCGTTCGTCATCGCGCAGACCCGCCTCGGCGGTGGCCGCATCCACCACGCCATGCGCACCATCGGGTTGGCCCGCAAGGCGCTGGACATGATGTGCGAGCGCGCGTTGAGTCGCGAGACGCAAGGCAGCCGTCTGTCCGACAAGCAGTTCGTGCAGGGCTACATCGCCGACTCCTACGCCCAGCTGCTTCAGTTCCGGCTGATGGTGCTCTACACCGCGTGGGAGATCGACAAGTACAACGACTACAAGAAGGTGCGCAAGGACATCGCCGCGGTGAAGGTGGCCATGCCCTCGGTGCTGCACGACATCGCTTGGCGCGCAATGCAGGTGCACGGTGCGCTGGGCGTCACCAACGAGATGCCGTTCCTCGGGATGGTCACTGGAGCCGCGGTGATGGGGCTGGCCGACGGCCCGACCGAGGTGCACAAGGCGACGGTGGCCAAGCAGGTGCTGCGTGACTATCAGCCCACCGAGGACACCTGGCCCACCGAATGGGTGCCGCGCAAACGCGAGGCCGCCCGGGCGAAGTACGCCGAGTTCCTCGACCACGAGGTGGGCAACCTGTGAGCGGACCCGGCCTCGACACCGCACAGCTCGCCGCGTGGATGGATGACGCCGCCCTGCCCGGCAAGGGCGAACCGCTGCAGGCGAACCTGCTGTCCGGCGGCACGCAGAACGTCATCTATCGGATTCGTCGCGGCGAGGAGGAATGCGTGTTGCGCATGCCGCCGCCGGGCGCGCCGCCCGACCGCGACAAGGGAATTCTGCGGGAATGGCGGATCATCGAGGCGCTCGACGGCACCGACGTGCCACACACCACGGCGGTCGCGGTATGCCAGGACGCCTCCGTCCTCGGCCGGCCCTTCTATCTGATGGGGTACGTCGACGGCTGGTCACCGATGGATCTGGAGCAACGCCGGTGGCCCGAGCCGTTCGACAGCGATCTGGAGCAACGCGCCGGGCTCGCCTACCAACTCGCCGAAGGCATCGCGCTGCTGTCAAAGGTGGACTGGAAGGCTAAGGACCTGGCTGATCTCGGCCGTCCCGACGGCTACCACGAGCGTCAGGTGGATCGGTGGACCGGTTTCTTCGACCGCATCAAGGGCCGCGAGATCGAGGGCCGCGAGGTCGCCACCGCGTGGCTGCGCGACCGTCGACCGCTGGACTTCATTCCGGGTCTGATGCACGGTGACTACCAGTTCGCCAACGTCATGTACCGGCACGGCGCGCCCGCACGGCTGGCCGCGATCGTGGACTGGGAGATGGGCACGGTCGGCGATCCGAAGCTGGACCTGGGCTGGATGGTGCAGAGTTGGCCGCAGGACACCGACGCGCCGGGGCCGTCGGAGATGAGCTACGTCGACATGCGCGCAATGCCTTCGCGCACCGCCGTTGTCGAGCACTACAGCCGAGTGTCCGGCCGCCAGGTCGACGACCTCGACTACTACCTGGTGCTGGCCAAATGGAAGCTCGCGATCGTGCTGGAGCAGGGCTATCAGCGCGCCGGTGACGACGAGAAACTGCTTGCCTACGGGCCGATCATCGTCGAGTTGATGCGCTCGGCGGCCGAACTCGCCGAGACCAGCGACTACCGCCCTTCTTAGCGCGACCCTTTCCTAGCGCGAGCAGACGCAAAGTCCGCACATTCTGCGGCGTGTCGGCGACTTTTGCGTCTGCTCGCGGGACGGAAAGGGGCCCCGAGATCAGCTCGCGCGCACCAGATCCGCGGCCACCGACACCATCATCCCGCACCGGAATGTCTCGGTGCGGCTCACGGCTGCGGCGCCGGCAGCGGCGGCCGCAAGGGCGCGTGCCTTGAACGCGCGCGCGGCCGCGCTCAGGTGGTGCTCGGCCGAATCGACGCTGTGGTCGAGTTCGGCGGGCAGACACTCGCCCCACAGGGTCACCTCGGTGGCCCCCTGATCGAGCGCGTTGCGCACGTGCGAGAGCACCCGCGGGTCGCGGTCCATGAGCGCCGCCGCGACGGCGACGGTCTGCGGATGAGGCCTGGCCTCCCAGGTCTCCAGGACGCTCTCCAGATCCAATGTGTCGGCGCCCAGGATCTGCAGCGGTCGCAGATCGTCGTGGCTGCCGACCAGGACGGTGACATCCCAGCCGGCCGTCGCGCGGTCGTAGATCCAGCCGCCGGCATAGGTCACCGCGTCGAGCACGGAGGGCGCGACGACGTCGAGCCGGTATCTCATATCTCGCTCCTTGGCGCCAGGTCGCGAGCCAGCGACTCGGCGTACCCCTTGAACACTTCCGTTAGCGGTATCGAGGGATCGAGTAACCATGCGGTCTCCATTCCATTGATGAAGGCGAGTATTTCCACGGCCTTGCTGACCGAGTCGAGATCCCGGCGGTACTTCCCGTCCTGCCGACCGCGTTCGATGATCGACGTGATGATGTCGACCGCGTCGCGTTGGCGCTTGAGCAGGCGGTTGTGCAGAGGGGCATCGGGAGCGATGTTCTCGACCAGCAGCACGGTGAACGTGCCGACCAGTTCGGGCGCACGATCGAAGCGCTCCGGAACCCGGCAGAGTTCGGTGACGAGGTCACCCGAGCGGTAGTCGGCGTGCACCTCGTCGTCGGTGTCGCGGGCGTCGAGAACCGCGTTGAGCAACTGTTCCTTGGATTCGAAATGGTGCAGCAGCCCGGCCGGGGTCACCCCGGCCTCCTTGGCGATCTGGGCCAGCGAGGTGTTGCGCCAGCCGTTGCGCGCCAGCAGGCGCTCGGCAACGGACAGGATCCGTTGACGGCGATCTTCGCCCTTGGCAAGCAGCGTCGCGTACGGACGCGACGGTTCGATTTCGGACACCGAAACCCTTCGTTCAACCAACCTAGTGAACACACAGTAGGTAGGTTTGGCCGCTGTGACAAGCGTCTCACCGAAATTGGGTTTAGATTGCCGTCACACCGCAGCTCAGGTCGCGATTTCGGGGTGCGCAGTCGCGCTCAGCGCGACCCGCCACGCCGAAAACACCCGGCGCTAGAGGCCGAGCGACTTGGCGATGATCACCTTCATCACCTCGCTGGTCCCCGCGTAGATGCGGGCGACGCGAGCATCGGTGTAGAGCCGGGCGATCGGATACTCCATCATGTAGCCGTAGCCGCCGAACAACTGCAGACACCGGTCCACGACGCGGGCCTGCATCTCGGTGCAGAACAGTTTGACCCGGGCGGCGTCGGCGGCCGAGAGGTCACCGTCCACGTGCAGCATGACGGCACGGTCCACCATGGCCTGGGCGGCCTCGACCTCGGTCGAACAAGCGGCCAACTCGAACTTGGTGTTCTGGAACGACGCGACCGGGGTGCCGAACGCCTTGCGGTTCTTGGTGTAGTCGATCGCAGCGGCGATCGCCGAGCGGGCCTGCGATACCGACCCGACCGCGACGGTCAGCCGTTCCTGCGGCAGGTTGTGGCCGAGGTAGCCGAACGCCTCGTCGAGCTCACCGAGCACGTTGGCGGACGGCACCCGCACGTCGACGAACGACAACTCGGCGGTGTCCTGAACCTTGCAGCCCATCTTCTCCAACTCGCGGCCGCGGGTGAAGCCGGGCATGCCGTCCTCGACGACGAACAGCGTCAACCCCTTGCGGCGGTTGTCCGGGTGGGTCGAGGTGCGCGCCACCACTATCACCAGATCGGCCTGCATCCCGCCGGTGATGAACGTCTTGGCGCCGTTGAGGATCCAGTCGTCGCCGTCGCGCACCGCGGTGGTGCGCATACCCGCCAGATCAGACCCGGTGCCCGGTTCGGTCATCGCCACCGCGGTGAGCAACTCGCCGGCGGCCAGGCCGGGAAACCAGCGCTTGCGCTGTTCGGCGTTCGCGTAGTGCAGGAAGTACGGCAGGATCACCTCGAGTTGGGTGCGCACCGTCGACAGCGTGACCAACGCTCGGGCCGCCTCCTCCTGCATCACCACGTTGTAGCGGTAGTCGGGTGCGCCTCCCCCGCCGTACTCCTCGGGGATCGCCATGCCCAGCATGCCCAGCGACCCCATCCGCTTGAACACCTCGCGCGGCATCCGTCCGCCCTTCTCCCACTCGGGATAGTGCGGAACCACCTCCTTCTCGACGAAGTCGCGGGCCAGTTCGCGAAATGCCTCATGATCTTCGGTGAACAGGTCTCTGCGCATCGTGGGCTCCTCGGTCCGGTTATGCGACAAGTTCGACCAGCGTGGCGTTGGCGGTGCCGCCACCTTCACACATGGTTTGCAGCCCGTAACGAATCCCGTTGTCCCGCATGTGATTGAGCATGCGCGTCATCAGCAGCGCCCCGGAGGCACCGAGCGGATGGCCTACTGCGATCGCCCCGCCCAGCGGATTGAGCTTCGCCTCGTCGGCACCCGTCTCGGCAAGCCACGCCAGCGGCACCGGGGCGAACGCCTCGTTCACCTCGAACACCCCGACCTGGTCGAGCTTGACGCCGGCCTTCTTCAACACCTTCTCGGTGGCCGGTATCGGACCGGTCAACATCAACACCGGGTCGGCGCCGGTCACCGCCCCCGCGCGGTAGCGCGCGATCGGCCGCAGCCCCATCGTCACCGCATTCTCCGCGGTCATCACCAGCAGGGCCGCGGCGCCGTCGGAGATCTGCGACGAGTTGCCCGCATGGATGACGCCGTCGTCCTTGAACGCCGGTTTGAGGCCGGCGAGCTTTTCCACGGTGCTCCCCCGCCGTATCCCCTCGTCGGCGACCACCGGCTCCGCGCCGGTGAACACGGGCATGATCTGCGTCTCGAACGCGCCGCTGTCCTGTGCGGCGGCCGCCAGTTCGTGTGAACGCACCGAGTACTCGTCGAGCCGGGTGCGGGAGAACCCCCATTTCTCGGAGATCAGTTCGGCCGAGATGCCCTGGTTGAACGAGAAGTCCCGATAACGGTCGAGAACCTTCGGCCCGAACGGCATGCCCGTGGCCCGAGCCGCGCCCAGCGGCACCCGGCTCATCACCTCGACCCCGCCGGCCACCACGACGTCCTGTTGACCCGACATGACCGCCTGCACCGCGAAGTCCAGCGCCTGCTGGCTGCTCCCGCAGGCGCGGTTGACCGTGGTGCCGGGGATGTGTTCGGGCCACCCGGCGGCGAGCACCGAGTAACGGCCGATGTTGCTGGACTGGTCGCCGACCTGGGACACGCAGCCCCAGATCACATCGTCGACGATGCCGGGGTCGATTCCTGCCCGCTCGACCAGCGCGTTGAGCACGATCGCGGACAGGTCGGCCGCGTGCACCTCGGCCAGCCCACCGTTGCGTTTCCCGATGGGGGTGCGCACGGCCTCGACGATCACGGTCTCACGCATTGTCTTTCTCCGATCTGGTTCCTGTTGTGCTGCTCGCCTGTGCGCGCACGGCCCAGCGGCCGGTGAACTCCGGGTCCCGCTTCTCGGCGAACGCCGCGTACGCCTCCGTCGAGTCTGCCGTGGCGAAATTGGTCGGTTGCGCGCGGGCCTCGTTGGCCAGCGCCTCGCGTAGCGTCGCATCGGCGCCGTCGTTGAGCAGCGCCTTGCTCTGCGCCAGCGCGATGGGCGGGCCCGCGGCCAGCCGGGCCGCCAGATCGGCGACGAAACCGTCGATCTCGTCGGCCGCCTTGATCCAGGTGACCAGGCCGAGCGAGTGCGCCTCCTCGGCGTCGATCATGTCGGCGAGCAGCACCAGTCGCTTGGCCTGCTGCAGACCGACCAGCTTCGGCAGCAGCCACGAGCCGCCGAGGTCGACCGACAGCCCCCGCTTGGCGAAGATCTGGCTGAAGCGCGATTCGGGGGTGGCCACCACGAAGTCACACCCCAGCGCCAGGTTCCAGCCGGCGCCGACGGCCACGCCGGTCACCTTCGCGATCGTGGGCACCGCCAGTTCGTGCAGGCCCAGGGCGACGTCGGTGAGCCTGCGCATCTTGTGCTGGGGATGGATGTCCTCGGGCACGGCGATGTCGGCGCCCGAGCAGAAGGCGCCACCGGCGCCGGTGATGACCAAGGCCCGAAGGTCGGTGTCACCCGCGGCGGCGCGCAGTGCGTCGGCCAGCTCCTCCCATAACCGGGGGCTGATCGCGTTCTTGCGCTCGGGCCGGTTCAGCGTCAGGGTCCGCACACCGTCGCGGTCTTCGGACAACAGCACCTTCGGATCGGACACGGTCATCAGGCCGGCGCCGCGCCGATCACGCCTCGGCCGCGCAGCAGGGCGATCTCGTCCTCGGTCAATCCGAGCTCGGCCAGCACCGCGTCGGTGTGCTGACCCAGCGCCGGAACCGCGCGCATCGGCTGTTCGTAGTCCTTGATGACCGGCGCCGGCAGCAACGCCTGGATCGGACCCTGCGACGTCTGAACCTCACGCCAGCGGTCCCGGGCGGTCAGATGCGGGTGGGCGACCACCTCGCTGGGCAGGTTGTACCGCGAGTTTCCGATTCCCGCCGCGTCGGCGATCTTCTGCACGTGCGCGAGATCGTGTTGAGCGCACCAGCTTGCGATCACCTCGTCCAGCTCGGCGCGGTTGGCCACCCGTAAGGCGTTGGTGGCGAAGCGTTCGTCGTCGGCCAGATCGTCGCGCTGCAGGATCTCCCGGGCCAGTCGCTGCCATTCCCGGTCGTTGGTGGTTCCCAACACCACCACCTGATCGTCGGCGGTGCGGTAGGAGCCGTAGGGCGCCACCGCGGGTGAGCTCATGCCCAGCGGCACCTGGTCGACGCCGGAATGCTGGGTGTAGGTCAGTTGGTAGCCCATCACATCCATCATGGTGTCGAACAGGCTGACCGCCACGCTGTTTCCGGCTCGCGGCCCGGCGTCATCGCCTGCGGTGTCGCGCGCATAGAGCAGGGCCATGATCGACAGCGCCGACTGCAGTCCGGCGGTCACGTCGGCGACCGGCGGGCCCGGCTTGGCGGGCGCGCCCGCACCGCCGGTCACCGCGCAGGTGCCCGACTCCGCCTGGACCAGCAGGTCGTAGGCCCGCTTGTGCGACAACGGGCCGCCCGGCCCGTACCCGTCGATCTCGACCGCGATCACACCGGGATGACGGGTCTCCATGTCGGTCGGTGTGATGCCGAGCCTGCCGGTGGAACCCGGCGCCAGGTTGGACACCAGCACGTCGGCGCGATCCAGCAGCCGATGCAGGATGTCTATCCCCTCGGTGGTTTTCAGGTCGATCGCCACCGATTCCTTGTTGCGGTTACACCAGACGAAATGCGCCGCAAGACCGTTCACCACATCGTCGTAGTGACGGGCGAAGTCGCCGCCGTTGGGGTGCTCCACCTTGATGACGCGGGCGCCGAAGTCGGCCAGCGTGCGCGTGCACATCGGCGCCGACACCGCCTGCTCGAGGGTCACGACGGTGATCCCGGCCAGCGGTCCCCGACCTGACTGCGTCATCACATCACCATGCCGCCGTCGACCGCCAGCACCTGGCCGGTGACGTAGGACGCCGCGTCGGAGGCCATGAACACGAACGCGCCCGCCACCTCGGCCGGTTCGGCCCACCGCTTCATCGGGATGCGGTTCATCATGTTGGCCGCGAACTTCTCGTTGGTGCGGATGGTTTCGGTCATCGGGGTGGCCGCCAGCGGAGCGAGCGCGTTGACGGCGATCTTCTTGGTGGCCAGTTCACGCGCAAGCGATTTGGTGAAGCCGATGATGCCGGCCTTGGCCGCGGAGTAGTTGACCTGGCCGAGCGTTCCGGTCAGGCCGGCCGCCGAAGTCACGTTGACGATGCGTCCGGTCCCGTCGGTCGGGATGTGCGGCAGCGCCGCCTGGGTGACGTTGAACGCACCCATCACATGGATGTCGAACAGCAGCCGAAACGAGTCCTGCGTGGTCTTGTCGAACATCGCGGGTCTGGTGACACCGGCGTTGTTGACCACGATGTGCAGTTTGTCGTCGGTCAGCGCCGCCGCCTGCGCCGCCGCGGCGTCGGCGGACCCGCGGTCGGACACATCCAGCGCCGCAGACTGCGCCCGGCCGCCGGTAGCCGAAATTCGTTCGGCGACAGCGGCTGCCGCGTCCTTGTCCACGTCGGTGACCAGGACCGCCGCACCCGCGTCGGCCAGCGCGTGACAGACTGCCGCGCCGATGCCTCCCGCCGCTCCGGTGACCAGCGCGGAGCGCCCGGTGAGGTCGAAGTAGTTCATCAGTAGCTCCTCGGCAGGCCCAGGACGTGTTCGCCGAGGAAGTTCAGAATCATCTCCTGGCTGACCGGGGCGATCTTCATCAGTCGTGACTCGCGGAAGTACCGCGACACATGGTATTCCTCGGAGTAGCCCATCCCGCCGTGCAACTGCAGCGCCCGGTCGGCCGCACCGAAACCCGCATCGGCGCACAGGTATTTGGCGGTGTTGGCCTCCCGCCCACACGGTTTGCCGTTGTCGTAGAGCCAGGTCGCCTTGCGCAGCACCAGTTCGGCGGCGTCAAGGCGGGCCAGTGAATCCGCAAGCGGGAACTGAAGACCCTGGTTCATGCCGATCGGCCTGTTGAACACGACGCGCTCGTTGCCGTACTTGACCGCCTTTTCCAGTGCCACCCGGCCGATGCCCAGCGCCTCCGCGGCGATCAGCATCCGCTCGGGGTTCAGTCCGTCGAGGATGTACTTGAACCCCTTGCCCTCCTCACCGACGCGGTCTTCGACCGGCACCATAAGGTCGTCGATGAACACCTCGTTGGAACTGACCGCGTTTCGGCCCATCTTGTTGATCGGCCGGATATCGACGCGATCGCGGTCGAGGTCGGTCAGAAACAGCGTCATGCCGTCGGTCTTTTTGGTGACCTCGTCGTAGGGAGTGGTCCTGGTGAGCAGCAGGATCTTCTCGGACTCCAACGCCTTGGAGATCCACACCTTGCGTCCGTTGACGCGGTAGTGGTCGCCCTCGCGCTTGGCGAACGTCGTGATCCGCGAAGTGTCCAGGCCGGCACCGGGTTCGGTGACGCCGAAGCACACGTGCAGGTCCCCGTCGACAATGCGCGGCAGCGTGCGGGCCTTGAGTTCCTCCGAGCCGTGCTTGACCACCGGTTGCATGCCGAAGATCGACAGGTGAATCGCGCTGGCCCCGTTCATCGCCGCCCCCGACCGCGAGATCTCCTCGAGCAGAAGAGTGGCCTCGGTGATACCGAGGCCGTGGCCGCCGTACTGCTCCGGGATCGTCATGCCGAGCCAGCCGCCCTTGGCGATGGCGTCGTAGAACTCCCGGGGGAACTCGTGGTTCTGGTCCTTCTCCATCCAATAGTGGTCGTCGAACTTGCCCGCCAACTCGGCGACGGACTTGCGGATCAGTTGCTGATCCTCGGTCAGTTCGAAGCTCATACCCCCGGACATGGGTTCTCCTCTGGGTCTATCGGCACAAGGCAGTGCGCCGGCGCGTGAGTTGATTTTCGCACCGGCGCACTGTCCCTTCGGTTCCGGCCCGGACCGCCGGCGGCGTCAGTCCGGCATCACTCTCTGTTACCGGTCAACTCCTTGGCGCTGGCGGCGAAGTCGGCGAAGGTCGCGCCGGTCTTCTCCTTGTTGGACAGCGCCTGGATGGAGACGTCGTGGCCTTCGGCGGCTTTGCGTAGTGCGCCGACGGTGGCTTGGTCTTTGGAGATGTGGGTGAAGGGGTCCCAGTTGTACCAGCGCATGGCGTTTTGGTAGGTCATCTTGTCGATCTCGTCGTCGGGGACGTTGTTGTCGGACAGGACCTCGTGGAGTTGTTCGGGCGCCCCGGGCCACATCGAGTCCGAATGCGGATAGTCGGCCTCCCAGCAGATGTTGTCCACCCCGATGTCGTGGCGCAACTTCACCCCGACCGGATCCGAGATGAAACAGGTCAAAAAGTGCTCCCGAAACACCTCCGAGGGCCGTTTACCGCCGAAGTCCTGACCCGTCCAGGTCGAATGCATCTCATAGGTACGATCGGCGCGCTCCAAGAAATACGGAATCCAACCCGTCCCACCTTCTGAGAGCGCGATCTTGAGACCGGGGTACTTCTTGATCGGCGCCGACCACAACAGATCCGCCGCAGCCTGCACGATGTTCATCGGCTGCAACGTGATCATCACATCCATCGGCGCATCCGGCGCGGTGATCGCCAACCGCCCCGACGAGCCGATATGCACATTCATCACCGTGTCGGTATCGACCAACGCCTCCCACAACGGCGTCCAGTACTCGTCATGAAACGACGGATACCCCATCGCGGCCGGATTCTCGGTGAACGTCAACGCATGCACCCCACGCGCGGCGTTGCGGCGCACCTCCTTGGCGCACGCCTCGGCATCCCAGATCACCGGCAGACACATCGGAATGAACCGCGCCGGATAGGCCCCACACCACTCCTCGACATGCCAATCGTTGTAAGCCTGCAGCAACGCCAACGAAAATTCGGGATCCTCGGTGGCAAACAACCGACCCGCAAACCCCGGAAACGACGGAAAACAGATCGAGCCCAAAATCCCGCCGGCGTTCATATCCTTGACCCGCTCATCAACCTGCCAACACCCCGGCCGAATCTCATCCAAACCCTGCGGCTCGAGCCCGTACTCCTCCTTCGGCCGACCCGCCACCGCATTGAGCGCCACATTCGGAATCACCACATCACGAAACTGCCAGGTATCCGAACCATCCGGGTTATGCACCAACCGCGGCGCCTCATCCAAATACTTCTTCGGCAGATGATTCCGAAACATATCCGGCGGCTCGACAATGTGATCATCCACACTGATCAAAATCATCTCGTCCTTATTCACAACCCGGTCCTTCCGACGATGCTCGGCCTGTGTTTACCACACTAGGCCAGCAGGGTTCTCGATCAAGGGAAACTGTCTTCTCATAGTACGAGAACCGGTGTCCGATTCCTAGCCTGAGTGCTCCTGGCAGCACCGTTGCCACCGCGGCCCGCCGGTGGTGACCGTCGGCCCCGGGCCGGCGGCGTTGACCTTTCTCTGGAAAAGTGGAAATCTATTGGCGAAATATGAGAACCTGATTCTCGTGAGTGAGAGGAAACTGCCCGTGCGGGTTCCACCGCTGCCGGCCGACCTGTGGGACGACGCCGTCGACCACGCGTTGTCCGGCATGCTGCCCCCCGAGCGCCGGACGCCGGAGAAGGCGGGCAACCTGCTGGCGACCCTTGTGCGCCACCCCAAGCTCACCCGGTCTTTCCTGCGTTTCAACGGCCACTTGCTGTTCAGCTCGCGGCTGCCGGTCCGGCTGCGGGAATTGGCCGTGCTGCGCGTCGCACATCGCCGCGGCTGCACCTACGAGTGGAATCACCACGTGCGGATGGGTCGCGAGGCCGGGCTGACCGACGACGTCATCTCCGGTGTCCAGCGCGGCGAGGCCACCGACGACCTCGACCGCGCGGTGTTGCACGCCGTCGACGAGCTCGAGGAGAAATCGAACGTCTCCGACCAGACGTGGGCGACGCTGTGCGAGCACCTCGACGAGCGCCAGCGCATGGATCTCGTCTTCACGATCGGCTGCTATGGCGCACTCGCCATGGCCATCAACACCTTTGGCGTAGAACCCGACCAGGAGAGGTAAGAAAGAGTGGCACATTTCCCGAAGCCGGCAGTCGGCAGCTGGACAGAGAACTGGCCAGAGCTGGGCACCGCGCCGGTCGACTACACCGACTCGATCGACCCCGAACGCTTCAAGCTCGAACAAGAGGCCATCTTCAAGAAGTGCTGGCTCAATGTCGGGCGGATCGAACGGCTCCCCCGCAAGGGCAGCTACTTCACCAGGGAGATGCCGTCCGTCGGCAAGGGCACCTCGGTCATCATCGTCAGGGACACCGACGATGCCGGTGAGCCCGAGGTGCGCGCGTTCTACAACATGTGCCGCCACCGCGGAAACAAGTTGGTGTGGAACGACTATCCCGGTGAAGAGGTGTCGGGCACCTGCCGGCAGTTCACCTGCAAGTATCACGCCTGGCGCTACAGCCTCAAGGGCGATTTGACCTTCATCCAGCAGGAGGGCGAGTTCTTCGACATCGACAAGAAGGACTACGGCCTGGTGTCGGTGCGCTGCGAGGTATGGGAGGGGTTCATCTTCATCAACTTCGACGATGACGCCGAACCGCTGGCCGACTACCTCGGCGACTTCGCAAAGGGCTTGACGGGCTACCCCTTCGGTGAGATGACCGAGACCTACACCTACCGGGCCGAGGTCAACGCCAACTGGAAGCTGTTCATCGACGCGTTCGTCGAGTTCTATCACGCACCGGTCCTGCACATGAAGCAGGCGGTGAAGGAAGAAGCCGAAAAGCTCGCCGGTTACGGCTTCGAGGCGTTGCATTACGACATCAAGGGCCGCCATTCGATGATCTCGTCCTGGGGCGGGATGAGCCCGCCGAAGGACCTGAACATGGTCAAGCCGATCGAACGGGTGCTGCACAGCGGACTGTTCGGTCCGTGGGACCGGCCCGACATCGACGGCATCCAACCCGACGAGCTACCGCCGGCCATCAACCCGTCGCGGCAGCCGTACTGGGGTCAGGACTCGTTCGAGTTCTTCCCCAACTTCACGCTGCTGATCTGGGCGCCGGGTTGGTATCTGACCTACCACTACTGGCCGACCGAGGTCGACAAGCACATCTTCGAGTGCACCCTGTACTTCGTGCCACCGAAGAACACCCGCGAACGACTCGCACAGGAACTGGCGGCGGTGACGTTCAAGGAATACGCATTGCAGGACGCCAACACGCTGGAAGCCACGCAGACCATGATCGGCACCAAGGTGGTCACCGACTTCCCACTGTGCGACCAGGAGATCCTGCTGCGACACCTGCACAAGACCGCCGACGACCACGTCCAGAAGTACCTGGCGTCCAAGCAGCACACGAACGGGAGTGTCAATGCCGAAGTTACCGTCTGAGTTCGCCGACCTCGAACGGTTCAGCGACTGGTGCCTGCCGACCGAACAGGAGCGCTACACCAAGCGACTGAACTCCACGATGGCCGAGATGCAGGAGTTCTACGACGTCGCGTTCCCCCGCCTCGAGGAGGTGATGGAATACCTCGACGCCCGCTTCCCGCTGCACGACATGCCCGAGGATGCAAAGGCGTTGATGCACATGATGCAATCACTGGTCAACGTGTCGTTCCCGATCGAGGTGTGGAAGCAACCGCGGGTGCTCGACAGCGGCGCCACCTACATCGAACTCATCAAGGAGCCGGTGGTCTGACGGTGCCCACGCCCCACGCGCAAGCGGCCCACCGATGCTGACGCTCAAGGCGGCCGGCGTGCTCGACGTCGACGCCGGTGAGATCGTGCGTCCGGGGCTGGTCCGGATCGAGGACGACCGCATCGTCGGCGTCGGCGGCTCGGCAGGCGGCGACGCCGGAAGCGAGGTCATCGACCTCGGGGATTCGATCCTGCTGCCCGGGCTGATGGACATGGAGGTCAACCTCCTGATGGGCGGGCGCGGGGAGAACCCGGGACTGTCCCAGGTCCAGGACGACCCCGCGACGCGGGTGCTGCGCGCGGTGGGCAACGCCAGGCGCACCCTGCGTGCGGGTTTCACCACCGTGCGCAACCTCGGGCTGTTCGTGAAAACGGGCGGCTACCTGCTCGACGTCGCACTCGGACGGGCCATCGACGCGGGCTGGATCGAGGGCCCGCGCGTGATTCCGGCGGGACATGCGATCACCCCGACCGGTGGGCATCTGGACCCGACGATGTTCGCCGGGTTCATGCCCGGCGCACTGGAGTTGACCGTCGAGGAGGGCATCGCCAACGGCATCGACGAGATCCGCAAGGCGGTGCGCTACCAGATCAAGCACGGTGCCCAGTTGATCAAGGTCTGCTGTTCGGGCGGCGTCATGTCGCTGACCGGAGAGGCCGGCGCACAACACTATTCCGACGACGAGTTGCGCGCCATCGTCGACGAGGCGCACCGACGCGGGTTGCGCGTGGCCGCCCACACGCACGGAGCCGAAGCGGTCAAGCACGCGATCGCATGCGGCATCGACTGCATCGAACACGGCTTCCTGATGGACGACGAGGCCATCCGGATGCTGGTCGACAACGACCGGTTCCTGGTCAGCACCCGCAGGCTGGCCGAGGCGATGGACGTGTCGCGGGCCCCGAAGGAATTGCAGGACAAGGCCGCCGAGATGTTCCCGAAGGCACGCACGTCGATCAAGGCGGCCTACGAGGCAGGAGCCAAGATCGCTGTCGGCACCGACGCGCCGGCGATCCCGCACGGTCGCAACGCCGACGAGCTTGTCACCCTGGCCGAGTGGGGAATACCGCCCGCCGCGGTGCTGCGGGCGGCGACCGTCGTCGCCGCCGACCTGATCGACAAACCCGACCTGGGCCGTATCGCCGAGGGCCACCTCGCCGATATCGTTGCCGTACCGGGTGATCCGCTGGCCGATATCACCGTCACCCGTAACGTGAACTTCGTCATGAAGGGCGGCAGAATCTATGTCAACAAGAGTTGAGGACCTCGTCGAGATCGAGCAACTGCTCGCAAAGTACGCCGTCACCATCACCCAGGGCGACATCGACGCGCTGGTCTCGGTGTTCACCCCGGACGGCACCTACAGCGCGTTCGGTTCGACTTACACCCTGGCCCGGTTTCCCGACCTCGTGGCGGCCGCGCCCAAGGGTCTGTTCATGTTGGGCACGTCGATGGTCACCTTCGACGACGCCGACCCGGACAAGGCGACCGGCACCCAGCCGGTGTGCTTCATCGAGCACTCCAAGCACGACATGCGCATCGGCTACTACAACGACGTCTATGTGCGCACCGCGGACGGTTGGCGCCTGAAAACCCGCGCCATGACCTTCATCCGGCGCAGCGGCGAGCACGATTCCGGGCGTCCCCACGCGATCGGGCGGCCGGAGGCGGGATGACTGCCGCGTCGCCCGAAGCCACCGGCATCCCGACGACCGCCGAGTTCCGCACGCAGTTGGTGGCCTGGCTCGACGACAACGATCTGACCCCGCCACCGGGCGACGACTCGCTCGACGCCCATCACGCCCAGCACTCGCGGGTGCGCGGCGCGCTCTACGACGCGGACTGGATGCGTTGGGGCTGGCCGGAATCGGCCGGTGGGCTGGGCGGTCCGGCCATCCTGCGGGCCGTCGTCGGCGAGGAGATCGTCGGGCGCCGACTCGACCATCCCGGCTTCTACTCGATGCTGGAAGTGCTGACCCCGACGATGATCGACTACGCGCGACCGGAACTGGCCGCCGAGATGGTGCCGAAGCTGTTGTCGGGCCGCGAGATGTGGTGTCAGGGGTTCTCTGAACCCGGTTCCGGCAGTGACCTGGCGTCGCTGACCACACGCGCCGCCCAACGCGACAACGACGACTGGGTCGTCAACGGGCAGAAGGTGTGGACCAGCTTCGCGCAGTACGCGTCGCGGTGCGTGCTGCTGACCCGCACGGGTGCCCCGGGCACGCCCAACCACGAGGCCATCACCGCCTTCTTCGTCGACATGGACACCCCCGGCATCACGGTGCGCCCGCTGCGCACCATGCACGGGGTCGACGAATTCTGCGAGGTCTACTTCGACGACGTGGTCGTCCCCGCGGACCGAATGCTCGGCCGCCCCGGCGACGGGTGGCGGCTCGCGATGGATCTCCTGCCGTTCGAACGCTCGACCTGCTTCTGGCAGCGGATCGCATATCTCTACGCCCGGTTCGACGCGCTCATCACCGAGGTCAAAGGACTTGGCGCAGCGGCGGATTCCGATCTCGGCGACGCGTATCTGGCGTTGCACACGCTGCGCTGCCGGTCGCGGGCGACCCAATACCGGCTCGCCGACGGGCACAAGCTCGGCGCCGACACCTCGATCGACAAGGTGTTGTTGGCCGGCGCCGAGCAGACCCTCTATGACACCGCGCGCGATCTGTTGCCAGGCGCCGTCGAACTCGACGACAGCCCCTGGCGCACCGAGTTCTTGTACTCGCGGGCGGCCACCATCTACGGGGGCACCGCCGAGGTGCAGCGCAACATCGTCGCCCGTCGCCTGCTGGACCTGGGGAAGGAGTAGGCGTGGACAGCCCGGACACCGCATCACTGGAACTGCTCGAAGCGGGGCTGAGAAAGGCGATGCTGTCGGCCTCCGGCGCCGACCTCGACACCGAACTGGCCTCGCTGGGCTGGGCCGACATGCTTGCCGACATACCCGATCTCGCGATCCCGCTGGTCTTCCGGCTGCTGGGCGAGACCGGTTCGCACGCCTCGGTGCTCAACGACGTGATGCTGCAGACCATCGGCGGACTACCCGGTGGCACGCCACCGCTGCCCTACGCCGGCGGCGGCTGGGTGGTGTGGGAACGCACCCCCACCACCGAATCGACGCTGGGCGGGCTGCCGCTGCGCCGCGTGCCCGAGGGCGAACTGATGAGGATGGGTGAGGCGCGACGGGCACTGGGCTGGTGGCTGGTCGGATCGGCCAGGGCGATGCTCGAGTTGGCTCGCGCACACGCGCTGGACCGCGTCCAGTTCGGTAAGCCGATCGCCTCCTTCCAGGCAATTCGACACCGGCTCGCCGAGACGCTGGTGGCCATCGAGGGCGCGGAGGCGACGCTTGGCCTGCCCGGGACGGACAACCCCGACCTGACCGCACTGCTGGCCAAGGCCGCCGCGGGCAAGGCCGCGCTGACCGCGGCCAAACACTGCCAGCAGGTGCTCGGCGGCATCGGCTTCACCGCCGAGCACGACCTGCACCGCCACATCGAGCGGGTGCTGGTGCTCGACGGATTGCTTGGCAGCGCAAGGGAATTGACGAAACGGGCAGGCGCGGGCCTGCGGGCCCGAGGCTCGGCCCCGCGCCTGGCGAACCTCTAGCCCCACCCCTTCTATCCGCGAGCGTGCGTGTCTGAGGCCGACACGCACGCTCGCGCCAGAAGAAGAGGGACACCTACCTACTTGATGTTGGCCTTCATATCGTCGAGGTTCACCAGCACCGGCCATCCGCCGACACTGAGCGCGTTGCCGTGGCCGGTCTGGTGGATGTCGAACACCGACTGGATAGCCGCATAGAACCCCTGCACGTCGAGGGTCTGGTTGACGGCCCGCTTGGCCTGCCGCAGCGCGAACGGCGGCATCTTGGCGATCTGCTCGGCCAGCTCCCTGGTCTCGCTGTCGAGTTGGTCGCGGGGCACCACCCGGTTGACCATCCCGGTGGCCGCGACCTCCTCGGCGGTCATCGCGCGGCCGGTGAACAAAATCTCCTTGGCCTTACGCGGACCGAGTTCCCATGTGTGGCCGTGGTACTCCACGCCGCCGATACCCATCAGCACCACCGGGTCGGAGAACAGCGCGTCGTCGGCGGCGATGATCAGGTCACACGGCCAACACAACAACAGCCCACCGGAGATGCACCGCCCCTGCACCGCGGCGATCGACGGCTTGGGCACGTTGCGCCACCGCAGGGTGTACTCCAGGAAGCGCTTGGCCTCGTTCTGGATGACGAACTCGAGGGTGATCTTGTCCGGCACGGGCCCGCCGCCACGCAGATCGTGTCCCGCCGAGAAGTGTTTACCGTTGGCGCGCAACACGATCACCGCGACCTCGGGATCCTCGGCGGCGCGCGTCCATGCGGCGTCGAGTTCGTCGAGCAGTTCGGGGTTCTGCGCGTTGGCCGCCTCGGGACGGTTCAGTGTGATCGTCGCGATCTTGTCGACGACGTCGTATTCGATGTACACCTCAGGGACCTCAGTTCCGGTCTAGTTACGGGGTAGACCCAGCAGTCGCTGGGCGACGATGTTGCGTTGGATCTCGGAAGTGCCGCCGGCGATGGTCCCGCCGAAGGTACGGACATATCGGTCGAACCAGCCGGACCGGTACAGGTCGAGGTGATGGGCGCTGTATGCACCGGAGAAGTCCGGATGTGCCAGCGCGGCTGCGCCGGCCGCCGCCAGGGCGTCCTCGGTCGCCGCCTGCGACGCCTCTGAACCGAGGAGTTTGAGCACCGACAGGGCGGACACATCCTCCTCACCACGGGCGGCGCGGGCCAGCGCGACGGAGCCGAGCAGCCGCAGTGCCGTGTTGTCCATCACCAGCCTGGCGTAGCGGTCACAGTCCAGGGGCGAGGAGGGGTGGAAATCCTCGACGAGTTCGGCCAGCCGGTCGGCGTAGCTGAGCCACAACATGTTTCGTTCATGGCCCAGCGAGCCGTTGGCGACTGACCAGCCTTCGTTCAGCGGCCCCACCAGGTTCTCGACGGGCACCCGGACGTCGTTGAAGAACACCTCGTTGAAGTCCAGATCCTGCTGGTCGCAGATCGATGCGAACGGCCGGCGCACCACGCCGGGAAGGTCGGTCGGGATCAACAGCACGCTGATGCCCTTGTGTTTGGGGGCGTTCGGATCGGTGCGAACGAAAGTCAGCAGTACGTCGGCGTCGTGGGCACCCGACGTCCAGACCTTCTGGCCGTTGACCACGAAATGGTCGCCCTCCAGTACGGCCGCGGTGCGCAAGGCGGCCAGGTCGGACCCCGCCCCCGGTTCGCTCATGCCCAGCGACGCGGTGATCTCCGCGCGCAGGATCGGCACGGCCCAGCGCCGCTGCTGTTCGGGGGTGCCGAAGGTGATCAGCGAGGCCGAGATGATGCCCACACCCTGGGGGTTGAAGGTCAGATACACCCTGCGCCTGGCCAGTTCCTGCTGGTGGACGTACTGCTGCAGGATGGTGGCGTTACGCCCGCCGAATTCCGGCGGATAACCGGGCATCAGCCAGCCGTGGTCGAACATCGAGCGCTGCCAACGTCGCGCCCAGTCGGGGACGTCGCTGCTGGAATGCGACCGCTGCAGCGCCTCCTTTTCGGAGGGCAGGTTGTCGTCGAGGAAGGCGACGAACTCCGCCCGGAAGGCCTCCACGTCAGCGTCGAACGTCAGCTGCACCGGCACTCCCGGATCAAATTTTTGGTAAGGACTTCTGTTGGCACCAAAATGAGAATACTATTCTCGTCGTGAGAAAGTTACAATCTCTGACACGTTGGCCGCGAGGGGGTCGAGGACCGCAATGGCAAGGCGCTCTCCGGTACAGTCAGTTCATGTTCTCCACACTCGGACCGCATCCGAGCCCGCGGTGACCAGCCCCAGCGAAGAACCCGCCTGGAAGCAGCGAGCGGTCGAGCGATCGATCAAAACCGCCAAGCTGCGGGCCGCGCAGCGCGTGCAGCGATTCCTGGACGCTGCGCAGGCGATCATCATCGAGAAGGGCAGCACCGACTTCACGGTTCAAGAGGTCGTCGACCGCTCGCGGCAATCGTTGCGCAGCTTCTACCTGCAGTTCGACGGTAAACATGAGCTGTTGTTGGCGCTGTTCGAGGATGCGTTGTCGCGGTCCGCGGACCAGATCCGCGCGGCGACGGCCGGGGAGGACGAGCCCATCGAGCGGCTCAAGGTCGCCGTGCAGCTGCTGTTCGAGTCCTCCCGCCCCGATCCCACGGCCAAACGGCCGCTGTTCACCGACTTCGCCCCCCGGCTGCTGGTATCGCACCCATCCGAGGTGAAGGTGGCCCATGCGCCACTGCTCGCCCTGCTGACCGAGCTGATGGAAGAGGCCGCCGCCGCAGGTCAGCTGCGGTCGGGTATCAACCCCAAGCGGATGGCGGCGATGACCATGCAGACCGTGATGTTCGTCGCACAGTCCAGCGGCGATGCCGGCGACGGCACCGCGAACCCCATCACCGCCGATGAGGTATGGGATTTCTGCGCCAACGGTTTCGTGGCCACCAGCTAGCTACCAGCTAGCGTCAAGAACCATGTTCTCGAACCCGAGAACTCGGCTGGCGCCCGGCGAATGCGCTACCCCGAAACATCCGGACATCGCGCCGCCGAATTCCCGCAGATCCCCGCGACCTGCCCTTTCGTGTCGCCGCCTTCGACCGGTCAGGAGCCCATTCGGCCGTACGACCGCAATGCGACCCAGCCTTCGACACCACTCTGCGAGAACCCAATTCTGCATATCCGAGAATCGGATTAGCCCTAAACGGTTTTGGTATTGACACCCACCGGCCGCCAGTGCCAGAGTGTGAGACAAATTCCAGCCGCCTGTCTTATCCCCACCTGGTCCAGCGAGAGGCTCCCCGTGACGATCAGTGCAGAGAACTCGGCCGTCGCCGACGTCTACTTCGACCCTTACGACGTCGAACTCAACGCCGACCCGTACCCGATGTTCCGCAGGCTGCGCGACGAACGGCCGCTGTACTACAACGAGCAGCACGACTTCTACGCCGTGAGCCGGTTCTCCGATGTCAACAAGGCGCTGGTGGATTGGGAGACCTTCAGCTCGGCGCGCGGCGCGATCGTGGAGCTGATCAAGGCCAACATCGACCTGCCGCCCGGCACAGTCATTTTCGAGGATCCCCCGATTCACGACATTCATCGCAAGCTGTTGGCCCGGATGTTCACCCCGCGCAAGATCAACGCGCTGGAGCCGGTCATCCGCGATTACTGCGCGCAAAGCCTCGATCCATTGGTGGGAGCGAAGCGATTCGACTTCGTCGCCGACCTCGGCGCCCAGATGCCGATGCGGGTCATCAGCGCGCTGCTGGGCATCCCCGAGGACGACCAAGAGATGATCCGCGACCACACCAACGCCCAGATGCGCACCGAGGCGGGCAAGCCGATGAAGACGGACAGCTTCGTCAGCGGCGAGCTGTTCGAGACCTATATCGACTGGCGGGTCGACCACCCGTCCGACGACATCATGACCGAACTGCTCAACGCCGAGTTCGTCGACGAAACGGGGACCACCCGCCGGTTGACGCGCCAGGAGCTGCTGACGTACCTGAACGTGGTCGCCGGCGCGGGCAACGAGACCACCACCCGATTGATCGGTTGGGCGGGCAAGGTGCTGGCCGACCACCCCGATCAACGCCGCGAACTCGTCGAGAACCCGGCGCTGATCCCGCAGGCGGTCGAGGAGCTGCTGCGCTTCGAACCGCCCGCCCCCCACGTCGCCCGGTATGTGACGCGCGATGTCGAACTCTACGACCAGGTGGTGCCCGAAGGCAGCGTGATGATGATGCTGATCGGCGCCGCCGTCCGCGACCACCGCCAATTCCCTCCGGACGGTGACGTTTTCGACATCCACCGCGAACAGCGGCAGCACCTGGCGTTCAGTGTGGGCACGCACTACTGCCTGGGCTCGGCGCTGGCAAGGCTGGAGGCCCGCGTCGCGCTCGAGGAGATTCTCAAACGGTTCCCCGAGTGGGATGTCGACATGAGCGCTGCGTCGCTCTCGCCGACATCGACTGTCCGTGGCTGGGAGTCGATGCCGGCTGTGATTCCGTGATATCCGTAAACCCTTCTGCCAACAACGAATTGAGGTTGTAATGACTGGACGCCTTGAAGGCAAGGTCGCATTCATCAGCGGTGCGGCGCGCGGACAGGGCCGTGCGCACGCGGTGCGGATGGCACAGGAGGGCGCTGACATCATCGCCGTCGACATCTGTAAACAGATCGACAGCGTCCAGATTCCGTTGTCGAGGCCTGAGGATCTGGCCGAGACCGCCGATTTGGTCAAGGGCCACGACCGCCGCATCTACACCGCCGAAGTCGACGTCCGCGACTTCGACGCGCTCAAGGCCGCCGTCGACGCCGGGGTGGACCAACTCGGCCGGCTCGACATCATCGTCGCGAACGCCGGCATCGGCAACGGCGGTGCGACGCTGGACAAGACCAGCGACGAAGACTGGACCGACATGATCGACGTCAACCTCGGTGGCGTGTGGAAGACGGTCAAGGCAGGTGTGCCGCACATCATCGCGGGCGGCCGCGGCGGATCGATCATCCTGACGAGTTCGGTCGGCGGCCTGAAGGCCTACCCGCACACCGGACACTACGTCGCGGCCAAACACGGTGTGGTGGGCTTGATGCGGACCTTCGCTGTGGAACTCGGTGCGCAGAACATCAGGGTCAACTCCGTGCACCCGACCAACGTCAACACTCCGCTGTTCCTCAACGAGGGCACGATGAAGCTGTTCCGCCCCGACCTGGAGAACCCGAACGCCGACGATATGAAGGTCGTCGCACAGCTGATGCACACGCTGCCGATCGGGTGGGTCGAACCGGAGGACATCGCCAACGCCGTGCTGTTCCTGGCCTCCGACGAGGCGCGCTACATCACCGGGGTCACCCTCCCGGTCGACGGCGGTAGCTGCCTGAAATAGCCGTGACCGCCGCAGAGTTGTCGCTGCCACCCAGCTGGGAGGACATCACCGCCGATTGGATGACCGTCGCGCTCGCATCACACCATCCAGGCGCGACGGTCGACTCCGTCGAGGTCGTGTTGCGCGACGACGGCACCAACCGGCGGGCGCGGTTGGCGTTGACGTACTCGGCGGGGTCGGGGCCTGCGACGGTGTTCGCCAAGGCCGTCGACCCTGACCACGCCGAGCTGGTCGCGCTGACCAGCGGGCTCTATCACGAGCCCCGGCTGTTCACCTGCGGTGTCGAGCTGCCGCTCGACCACCCGACCGTCTACACGGCGCTGATCGACGAGGACCGCTCGGACTTCGTCATGGTCATGGAGGACGTCGTCGCGCGCGGCGCCGACCCCCGGGATTCGACCCGGCCGATGTCGATCGACCAGGTCGCCAACGGCGTGCGTGGCCTGGCGCGCATGCACGGCCGGTTCTGGGGCCGGCGGCTGTCCGACCATACGGCGCTCGACTGGCTGGAACCGTTCGTCGCGTTCCAGGGGCTGGAGTACGCGCCGCTGCACATCGCCCACGAGCGGCTGGGTGACACGGTGCCCGCCGAGATCCCGGCGCTGAGCGGCACCGAGTTGTTCGTCGACATCTGGGCGCGCTACATCGGCACGCTGACCGGGACGGCGCCCGAGACCCTGTTGCACGGCGACCCGCACATCGGCAACACCTACGTGCTGCCCGACAACGTTGTCGGCTTCTTGGACTGGCAGATGGCCCGCCGCGGAAACTGGTCGCTGGATGTGGGCTATTTCCTACAGGGCGCGCTGACCATCGAGGACCGCCGAAACGCCGAGCGTGACCTGCTCACGGAGTACCGCGACGCGCTGGGCCTGCCCGCCGACGAACTGCCGTCGGCCGACGAGATCTGGTTGCGCTACCGGGCGTCGGTGGCGCATGGCCTGGCGATCTGGATGGCGACCCTGTCCGGAGGCGACGCGTGGCAGCGGCCCGACATCTGCCTGACATTCGCCCAGCGTTACTCGGCGGCGTTCGTCGATCTGGAGACCCGCGCAGCCATCGAGGCCATCGGCTGACACCACCCAACCGGCTGCCTCCCGGCCCGCCACAGTCCATTTGTGCAAAGTGACGGTCCAGTGGGTATTCGAGTGCTTGCATAGAACCCTCTGCGAGGGGTGGGATGTGAAGCGACTCAACGGCATGGACGCCATGCTGCTCTACAGCGAAACGCCCAATCTGCACACCCACACGCTGAAGGTCGCGATCATTCACGCCGCCGACCACCGCGGCGAGTTCAGCTTCGACGTGTTCCGCCAGACCGTCGCGCGCAGGCTGCACCTGCTCGACCCGCTGCGCTACCAACTCGTGGACATCCCCTGGAAACTGCACCACCCGATGTGGCTGGAGGACTGCCCCGTCGACCTCGACTATCACCTGCGCCGCGTCGAGGTGCCCGCCCCGGGCGGACGCCGTGAACTCGACGCGGTGATCGGCCGGATCGCCAGCACCCCCCTCGACCGCACGCGTCCGCTGTGGGAGTTCCACTTTGCCGAGGGCATGGCCGACGACCGCTTCGCCCTGATCGGCAAGGTGCACCACACGCTGGCCGACGGCGTCGCCTCGGCGAACCTGCTCGCCCGCCTGATGGACCTCGCGGGCGCCGCGGACACAGACGACGCCGAGTACCGACCCTGCGAACCTCCGTCGAACGCCGAACTGCTGCGCGCGGCGGCCCGCGACCACGTCCAGCACATCGCGGCGCTGCCGGGGCTGTGGAAGGACACCGCAGGCGGCATCGCGCGGGTGCGGCGGCGCGCGAAAAATCGTAGCGAGCAGACCGATATGGCCAAGCTGTTTCGCACCCCACCGACATTCCTCAACCACGTGGTGTCCCCGGGCCGCACGTTCGCCACGGCGTCGCTGTCGCTGGCCGAGGTCAAGGGCACCGCCAAGCACCTCGGGGTGACGTTCAACGACATCGTGCTGGCGATGGCGGCCGGCGGGCTTCGCGAGCTGTTGTTGCGCTACGACGGCCGGGCTGACCGCCCGCTTCTGGCGTCGGTGCCGGTCAGCACCGAGACCTCCCCCGACCGCGTCACCGGCAATGAAATCAGCGGGCTGTCAGTGTCATTGCCCGTTCACGTCGACGATCCACTCGAACGGGTGCGGTTGACCTCGGTCGCCACCGCGCGTGCCAAGGAGAACCACGACCTGCTCGGCCCGAAATTGCAGGGCCAGTTCATGGAGTACTTGCCGCCGCCGCTGACGCCGGTCCTGTTGCGGTGGCAGTCCCGGCGCGCCGCTCACAACCGGTTGATGAACGTCGCGGTGTCCACCGTGCCAGGACCGCGACAGCGGGGCCATCTCGGTCACGCCCCGGTCAGCGAGATCTACTCGGTCGGGGTGCTTTCCGCCGGCAGCGCGTTCAACATGACGGTCTGGAGCTACGTCGATCAGGTCGACATCTCGGTGCTGTCCGACGACCAGACCTTCGTCGACGTCCACGAGGCCACCGACGCGATGACGCACGGCCTCAACGAGATCCGCCTTGCCGCCGGGTTACCGCCACTGACGGTGGTGGACAGCGCCATGGCGCCCGCCACCGCCAAGGGTTAGGCGGTCCGGTCCCGCAACTCGTTGCGCAGGATCTTTCCGGTGCTGCCGCGCGGCAGTTCGTCCAGGATCGTGATCGACCGGGGCACTTTATAATTGGCGAGGTTGTCGCGCACGTGTTGCTTCAGCGCATCCGTGGTGGCCGTGGCGTTCGGCTCGAGCACCACGAACGCGACGAGTCGTTGGCCGTACTGCTCGTCGTCGACGCCGAGCACCGCGGCCTCGGCCACGTCGGCGTGGGCCACCAACGTCTTCTCGACTTCGATCGGGTAGACGTTCTCACCACCCGACACGATCATCTCGTCGTCGCGGCCGACGACGAACAACCGGCCGGCCTCGTCGAGGTAACCCATGTCGCCCGACGCCATGAAGCCGTCGTGGAAGTCCTTGGTGGTGCCCGATGTGTAGCCGTCGAACAGCGTGCCGCTCCGGACGAAGATCTGGCCCACCTCACCGGTCGGTACCTCACTGAACTGCTCGTCGAGGATGCGGATCTGCGTGCCGTCGGCGGGTTTTCCCGCGGTGTCGGGAGCCACCCGCAGATCCTCCGGAGTCGCGGTGGCGATCATGCCCGCCTCGGTGGCGTTGTAGTTGTTGTAGATGACGTCGCCGAACTGGTCCATGAACTTGATCACCACATCGGGACGCATCCGGGACCCGGACGCGGTGGCAAAGCGCAGTGACGTTGCACGGTAGCGGTTCCGGACTTCGTCGGGCAGCTCCATGATCCTGTCGAACATGACCGGGACGACCGCCAGTCCGGTGGCCTGGTGCCGATCGATCAACTCCAGTGTGACCTCGGGATCGAACTTGCGCCGGGTGACGATCGGGCACGCCAGAAGCGCGGCGAACAGCAGTTGGGAGAAGCCCCACGCGTGGAACATCGGCGCCGCGATGACGATCGGCTCCTCCGCGCGCCAGGGGGTGCGGTCCAGCACCGCCTTGAGGTCACCCGCTCCCCCGCTGCCTTCGGAACGTCTGGCGCCCTTGGGTGTTCCCGTGGTGCCCGAGGTCAGCAGGATGATGTCACTGGTGCGCTCGGCGGGCTTCGGCCGGTCGCCCGCGTGCGCCTCGATCATCTGGTCTGCGGTGACCGCTGCGTCACCGGGCCCGTCGGTCCAGCCCAGGATCCGGGTGGCGTCCGGGTGGCCTTCCAACGCCCGGTCGACGATGCCGGTGAACTCCTCGTCGTAGATGACCACGTCGGCGCCCTCACGCTCGACGACCTCGGCCAGCGCGGGCCCGGAAAACGACGTGTTCAGCAGCAGCACATCGGCGCCGACCCGGTTCGACGCCACCAGCGCCTCGATGAAACCGCGGTGGTTGCGGCACATCACCGCAACGGTTTTGGGCGTCCGGCCGAGGTTCTGCAGTGCCGCGGCCAGCGCGTCGCAGCGGTCGTCGAGTTGCTTCCAGGTGAGGCTGCCCCGTTCGTCGACCAGCCCGGTGCGGTCGGGACAGCGTTGGGCGGCGGTGGCGAAGCCCACCGTCGCCGTCACGCCCACCCGGCGCATCGCCGCGCCCATCCGCAGGTAGCGGTCCGGCCGCATCGGCGCGATCAGCCGTGCCCGCCAGAGAGTTTGAAGCAATCCCACAGTGTCAGCCATCCCCGTCAGCCAAGCACAGGGAAGCGGCGCTCGCGGGCAAGTTCGTCAAGCGCCTGCTGCATCACGGCCCGCACATGCAGGTCGACGGCCTCGATGTCGGGGTCCTCGCCGAACTCGGCGACCACGTCGATGGGTTCGAGTACCCGGGTGACGATCTTGGCGGGCAGCGGCAGGTTCGGCGGGAAGATCGCCGACAGGCCGAACGGCACCCCGAAACTCAGCGGCAGGATCTCCATCCGCGCCCGGGTCAGGCCGAGGCGTCGGGCGATCGAGTCGCCGCGGGCGAGGAACAACTGGGTTTCCTGCCCGCCGATCGACACCATCGGCACGATCGGCACGCCGGTCTCGACCGCCGTGCGCACATAGCCGGTCCTGCCGTTGAAGTCGATCACGTTGCCGGTGACCGTGGGACGGTAGGAGTCGTAGTCGCCGCCGGGAAAGACCAGCACCACCGCGCCGTCGCGCAGCGCCTGCGCGGCGTTGTCGCGGCTGGCCTCGATGACGCCGGATCGGCGCAACCAGTCCCCGATGTTGCCGAGGAACACGCCGTAGTGCGCCAGCGTGTACACCGGGCGGTCGAAGCCGAACTTCTCGTAGAACGCGGGCGCGAAGATCAGCACATCCGGAGTGAACATGCCGCCGGAGTGGTTGGACACCACCAGCGCGCCACCCGCCGACGGCACCTGGTCGAGATCGCGCACCTCGGCGCGGAAGTAGCGCTTGATGATCGGGCCGACCCAGTTGGTGATCTGCCGGGTGAAGCCGGGATCCCATTTGGTCAGTTCTGACTTCTTCGCCCCGCCACTCATGCCGTATCTGTTCCCACTTCTCGCCCCCCGCCCACCAACGTCGCATGAGTATGCTACTTTCCGAAAAAGAGAATAACATATCCGCAGGTAGGAAACTTTTATGGTGGGATCTGTGCTGGTGACCGGCGGCCTCGGCCTGGTCGGTTCGGCGACCGTACGGCGGCTGGCCGCCGACGGTCGCCGGGTGGTGGCCGCCGACCTCGACACCGCGGCCAACCGTAAGGCGGCCACCGAACTTCCCGCCGGAGTCGCGGTTCGGTGGGCCGACCTGACCGATCCCGAGCAGACCGACGCGCTGGTGAGCGATGCCGCGCCCGGCGCGATCATCCACCTCGCCGCGATCATCGCGCCCGCCATCTATCGCCACGCCGCACTTGCGCGCCGGGTCAACGTCGATGCGACGGCCACCCTGGTGCGCATCGCCGAGGCCCAACCCGACCCGCCGCGGTTCGTGCACGCGTCGAGCAATGCGGTGTTCGGCGCCCGCAATCCCCACCGCACCGGCCGACCGCTCACCGCCGACGACCCGATGCGGCCCTGCGATGTCTACAGCGGCCAGAAGGCCGAGGCCGAGCAGATCGTGCGCGGTTCGGCCCTGGAGTGGGTGGTGCTGCGCTTCGGCGGGGTGCTCAGCACCGACTTGTCGGCGCTGCCGCTGTCCACCGACGCGATGTTCTTCGAGAGCGCGCTGCCCAGCGACAACCGGGTGCAGACCGTCGACGTCCGTGATGTCGCGTGCGCGTGCGCGGCGGCCACCACCGCCGACGTCGCAGGCGAAATCCTGCTGATCGCGGGCGACGAGTCCCACCGCCGCTGCTACGGCGACCTGACACCGGCGGTGGTGGCGGCGTTGGGCATGCCCGGGGTGATCCCGCCGGGACGGCCCGGCGATCCCGACAGCGACACCGACTGGTTCGTCACCGACTGGATGGACACCACCCGCGCCCAGGAAGCACTGCAGTTCCAGCACTATTCGTGGCCCGACATGATGTCGGAGTTGCGCGCCCGGTTCGGATGGAAACGCCATCCGGCACGGCTGTTGAGTCCGGTCGTGCGGACCTTCATGAAGCGCCGCAGCGCGTATCGCCACGCGCCGGGCCGATACGCCGATCCGTGGGGCGCGATCCGCGACAAATTGGGTGATCCCGCATGGGATCGGCCCGAAGACACCGGCTGAGGACATAGGGTCGCGCCGTGGACAGTTTCGCAGGACGCGCGGCAGTGATCACCGGGGGCGCCAGCGGGATCGGCTTGGCCACCGCCAGGGAGTTCGCGCGTCGCGGCGCGCGCCTGATGTTGGCCGACATCGACGAGGCCGCCCTGGACGGGGCCGTGACCGACCTGCGCGCAGGCGGGGTCGACGCGCACGGCGTCGTCTGCGACGTCCGCCGACGCGACGACGTGGCCGCGCTGGCCGACGAGGCGTTCGGTGTGTTCGGCGACGTGCACGTCGTGTTCAACAACGCGGGTATCGCCCATGCCGGATCCCTTGCCGAGACCAGCCACGACGACTGGCGGTTCGTCATCGACGTCGACCTGTGGGGGCCGATCCACGGTGTCGAGGCGTTCCTGCCCAGGCTGATCACGCAGGCCGATGACAGCCATGTGGTGTTCACGGCGTCGTTTGCGGGCCTCATTCCGAACGTCGGCCTGGGGCCGTACTGCGTGGCGAAGTACGGCGTCGTCGCGCTCGCCGAGACGTTGTCGCGCGAGGTGCGCGCCAACGGCATCGGCGTCTCGGTGCTGTGCCCGATGATCGTGGAAACCAATCTGGTCCCCAACAGTGAACACGCGCGGGGCGTGGACTACGGGTCCGCGGCGTTGGATGTCGACACCGCACAGGCGTTGATGTCCCCGACCGATCCCGAGGTGACCGCCGACGACGTCGCGCGCCTGATGGCCGACGCGATCCTGGCCAACCGGCTCTACGTCATACCGCACAGCGCCGCGCGCGGTTCGATCAGGCGCAGGTTCGATCGCATCGACCGCACCTTCGACGAACAGGCCGCCGAGGGCTGGACCCACTGACCGGCTAACCGCGGCCCAACTCGTACTCGCCGGTCTGCGGGTCGCGGTACCAACCGCTGGACGCCTGGGTTCCGCCGTCGACGTGAATGGTCTGACCGGTGATGTAGCTCGACATGCCGGATGCCAGGAACACTGCCGCGCCCGCGATCTCGTCGACGTGACCGACCCGCCCCATCGGGATCATCCCGGCCGCAGCGGACCTGGTCTCCGACGAGAGCCGCTGCAGCCCCTCGGTCATCGTCAGGTCGGGAGCCAGCGCGTTGACCCGGATGCCGTGCGGCGCCAACTCGAGCGCGGCAGTCTTGGTGTAGTTGACGACGCCGGCCTTGGCCGCCGCATACGCCGCGTAACCCGGCGCGGCACGCACCCCCTCGATGGAGGTCACGTTGATCACGCTGCCGGGCTGCCCGTTGTCCACCAGGCGGCGCGCCACCCGCTGGGTGCACAACAGCACATGACGAAGGTTGCTGCGGTACAGCGCATCCCAGCCGTTCTCGGAGGTGTCGAGCAGCGGCGACTTGAACGTCCCACCGGCGTTGTTGACCAGGATCGAGACCTCGCCGAGTGCGTCGACCGTACGGCGCAGCGCGTCGTCGACCTGCGCGCTTTCACGCACGTCGGCGACGATGCCCAGCGCGCCGACCGTGTCTGCCGTGGACGCGCATGTCTCGGGGTTGCGCTCCCAGATCGCCACCGAGGCGCCGAAGGCCGCCAACCCTTCGGCCACGCCTCGCCCGATACCCTCGCCCCCGCCGGTCACCACCGCGACGCGGCCGGTGAGCAGGATGTCGGACGGATCGATGGTCACGGGTGCAGACTAGCCTCGTGAGGCCTTGGCCTTGCTGCCCATCGCGGGTGCGTTGCCGATCACGCCCTGGGCCTCCAGGTCGCTGATCTGTTCGTCGGTCAGGCCCACTTCGGCGAGCAGTTCGCGATTGTGCTGTCCGAGCAACGGCGCGGACCGCACGTGAACGCGTTCCGGACCGCGGGAAAGCTTGAACGGCAAGGTGCTGTGCGGGGTGCGGGAGCTGACCGGATGCCCGACGTCTTCGAAGAACCCGCGCGCCACCAGTTGCGGCAGTTCGGTCTGCCGGTGCGGCTGCATCACCTTGCCCACCGGAACCCCGTGTGCCCACAGCGTGTCGACGATCTCGTCGCCGGTGCGCTGTTCGCACCAGGCGGCCAGGTGCTCGTCGATCGCGTCGTGGTGTGCGCGCCGGCCGGCCGCGGTGCTCAACTCGGAGTCATCCGTCCAGTCGTCGCGACCGAGGGCAGCGCACAGCCCCGTCCACTGTTCGTCGGTCGCCACGGCAACCGCCACCCAACAGTCGGGCCGGCCGAACTCGTCGATCTCGTTGCAGCGGTAGAGGTTCTGCGGCGCGGCGATCGGACCGCGGTTGCCGTCGCGTCCCAACAGTGCGCCGTAGGCGGAGTACTCGACCACCTGTTCGGCCGCGACGGCCAGTGCCGCGTCCACCATCGCCGCCTCCACCAGCACACCCTGGCCGGTGCGGTTGCGTTGCTCCAAGGCCACCAGCAAGGCGTTGACGGCGTGGATGCCGGCGTTCGGGTCGCCGACCGAGTAGGGCTCGTAGGGGTTGCGGTCCGGGTAGCCGGTCAGCCAGCTGATCCCCGAGGCCGCCTCGATGACGTAGGCGAACGCCGGGTTGTCCCGCCACGGACCGTCCAGGCCGAATCCCGGCATCCGCAGCATGATCGCGTCGGGCCGGACCGCCTGCACGGCAGCGAAATCCAGTCCGATCTGGTCGAGCACCCGCGGGGTGAAGTTCTCGACGACCACGTCGCAGGTGGCGATGAGGCGGTCGAGCACTTCGCGACCCGCCGCCGTCTGCAGATCCAGGGTGAGTCCCCGCTTGTTGGTGTTGAGTCCGGAGAAGATCGGTGACTTCTCCCACCACTGGTCCTCGGACACCGGGATGCCCGCGATCAGCCGCGTGCCGTCGGGGCGTCTGGTGGACTCGACGTGGATGACGTCGGCGCCGAGCATCGCGAGCATGTGCGTGCACGACGGCCCGGCCCAGAACGTCGTCATGTCCAGTATCCGCAGCCCCTCACACGGCAACCCCCGTCCCGCCGAAACGGACGTTTGGGCGCTAATTGGGGGCCTTTTTCGACCGGTTTGTCCGTTTCCGCGATACCAGTCGGTGTGTTCGCCCAGCCGCGGCGCGGCCTGCGGTTCCGCCAGCACGGGGGGCTGCGTCCGGTACGGGGCACGCGGCTGGTCGAAGCCGTCACGCGGATTGGGCGTGAAACTGCCCCGCTCTCGGAAGTGGTCCAGGCCGACGATGTTGGCGCCGTTGGCCACCGGGGCGTTGGGGATGCGAAACGCCGTCGCCAGCTCGCGGATGTCCTCGACGGTGTGACTTTCGACCCAGGCATACAGTTCGTCGGCCTTCTCGTTGGCCTGTTCGGTGATCGACAGCGGCGAGTCCTCGTCGATCCAGTCTTCGTGTCCGGTCATCGCGCACAGGTCGAACCACTGCTGCGCGGTGCCGCAACCGATGTCGATCAACCCGTCCTTGGCGCGTGCGATCCCGGGTACGGTCAGCCGCCGCGCATCCCGCCACGGCCTGCCCAGCATCTCGTAGTACGTCACGGGATAGTAGGTGAGACCGAGGATTTGAGTCTCCAGCATCGACACGTCGACCAGTTCCGCGCCGCCCCGCCGCCGCGAGGCCAACGTCGCCGCGCTCGCGTACGCCCCGGCGAGATACTCGCCGACCTGCCCGCCAACGTACACCGGCGCCCGGTCGGCCGAGCCACGGCCCAGTCCGACGATGCCGCCCGACCACGCCTGCAGTGTGAACTCGGTGGCGGGGCGGTCTCGCCATGGACCGGTCAACCCGAACGGTGTGATGGACGTGACGGTCAGGTGGGGGTGCGCCGACCGGATCGCCGCCGGTGTGAACACGACGTGCTCGGCCACCGTCGATCCCCCGCTCCACACCACGGCGTGGGCGTCGGTGAGGAGGCTGTTGACGAAGTTCAGGTCGGTGTCGGGGTCGGCGATCACACTGTGCTTCGAGCACGCCAGGTAGCTGAACAGCGCACCGTCGGAATCCGCGATGTCGGCGCCCGAAGCCGACCATCGCCGCAGCGGATCACCTTCCGGCGGCTCCACTTTGATCACCCGCGCCCCGGCATCGGCCAGCAGCTTCGTGCAGTAGGCCCCGGCGATTCCGCTGGACAGGTCGACGACGACATACCCGTCCAGCGCACCGACTCCCTGGCTCAATTCCCCTTCTTGCGATTGGACTTGCTCAACCGGAAATCCGGTGGGAACTTGTTGTCGTTGTCGTTGACGGCATCGGCCAGGCCGCTGTCGATGGCATCCATCATGTCCAGGTCATCGGTGTCGTCGTTGGCCACGCCGCTGCCCATCGACTCGAAGAACGCCGACAGCAGGCTGCCCATGTACTCGCCCTGGTGCTGCTTGAAGATCTCGAAGAAGATCTTCTGCTGAAACACGGTGTCGACGGGACGGTTTCGCGCACACGCCCGCGCGTACTTGTCGACCTCGGCCTCGAGCTGATCGCGGGACACCACCTTGTTGAGGAAGTTGCACTGAGCCATCTCCTCGGCGGTGAACGGCCGGCCGGTGAAGACCATCTCCTGGAATTTGCGCAGGCCCATCATCTGTACCCACGTCCACATCCGCGGACCCCACCCGTAGTAGCGGAACGAGGGGTGGCCGAACAACGCGTCGTCGCTGCTGATGACGAGGTCGGCGTCGGCGCACTGGTAGAAGTGCCAGCCGTAGCAGTAACCCTTGGCCTCCACGATGCTGATCTTCTTGAGTTCCTGCAACGGCCGGTTGCCTGCCTGCACGTTCGCATACCAGGCGCTGATCGTCGCGCCGTGACGGAACGTGCCCTTGGGCGGATAGGTGACCTCGCCGACGCCGTCGTCTTCCAACCGGAGTTCGGCCAGGCGCAGGTCGGGGTTGTCGTTGCCCTCCATGAACTCGGGTAGATCCGCGCCGCTGCCGAGATTGTCTCCGACACCGCGGATCACGACGACCTTGACGTCGTTGTCGACGCTGGCCGCCCGCAACAGGTCCGCATACCGCAGTCGCGCGCCCGAGGTCGGGGCGTTGAGGAACTCCGGCCGGTTGAAGGTGATGGTGGCGATCTTGGTCTTCGGATCCTTGTCGTAGAGGATGATCTCCTCGGGCTTGGGCCGACTTCCGTTACTGGACATGGGGGCTCCTTCAGCCGATACCGACGCTGGCATGACTGGCCGACGGGCTCGACGTCAGCACCTCCGGTCCTTCGGACGTGATGAGCACGGCCTCGCGGTTAAAGACCGCGCCGAGGTCCTGCTGCCAGACGTAACCGGTGACCGCGAGCACCATTCCGGGCTCGAGGGCCTCCCGCTCGGCGGTGGCCCGCAACTGCGGTGTGACCACCGGAGAGTCAAACCCCAACCCCAGGCCGTGCGCGACGGGCATCGGCGGCAGCGGTTCGCCCGCGGCCTCGTAGGCCGACAACAGGTCGCTGGCCGCCTTGCCGGGCCGGCATGCGTCGACAAGCCTGTCCCACAACGCGTTCGACCGGTCGTACAGCGCCGTGCAGTCGACCTCGCCGACGGGCCACGTCCGGCCGACCTCCCCGACGTACCCGTCGGCCAGCACGCCGGCCGCGAACGCCACCAGGTCACCGCGTTCGATCCGCCCGTCGCTGCGGGCCCGCCGCCACGGGTGGTCCTTGGCGGTCACCCAGGCGCCGTCCTGGGTCGCCGGCGTGCTCACCCCGCCGGCCGCCTGGGCCTCGAGCATCACCGCGGTGAGTTCACGCTCGGTAACACCCTCGCGCAGTTCGGCGACCGCGGCCGTCAGGGACTGCTCGGCCACTCGTACCGCGCCGCGCAGCGCCGCCACCTCCTGCGCGGTCTTGACGCGCCTGGCTGCGCGCATCGCCGCTTCACCGTCCACCAACTCCGCGTCCGGAAATGCCAGCGGAAGCAGCTTGGCGAAGGACGGTGTGAGGGCATCGGTTCCGACGCGCCGGGCGCCGGCCGTGCCCTCGATTCTCTTCAACACCTCGATGAACGTCATCGGGTTCCACGCCAGCCCGTAGAGCCGCTCGTGGGGGATGTCGTCGGGGATTCCCTCGTCCCACGTGCTGTTGAGGTGGATCTCGCCGGTCGACCGCACGATCGTGCAGATCGGGCCGAACGGCCGGGTTCCCGCCACCCACAGTTGCGGTGCACCCGAGAAATACCGCACGTTGGCCTGCCGGCCCAGCACGAGCACGTCGAGGTCGTACGCCGCCATCTGTGCCAGCGCGCGTTCGCGACGGCCGCTTCGCAGTGCCCGTTCGTCGGGCAGGATTTCAGTTGCCATCTGAGCCGCCGCTGTGCAGGCCGTAGGGCTCGTAGGGGTAGTCGGTCAGCGACGTGAACCCGTCCTCGGTGATAACCACGATCTCCTCGCTTCGATAGCCGCCGGTGCCGTCCTCCCAGACCACGGGCTCGAGCACGAGCAGCATCCCGGCCGGGAAGACAAAATTGTCGTCGAACTCCTCACCGAGATCCGTTCCGATCATCGGCATTTCGGCCGCGTTCGTGCCGATGCCATGCCCGAGATAGAAGTGTGGCAGCCACGGCTTCTTGCCACCGTTGGCGGCGATGGCCGCCCGGGCCAGGTCACCGGACGTCGCACCGGCCTTGGTGACCTTGAGCACCGCGTCGATGATGGCGCGCCACTGGTGGAACTGGTCGTGCTGTCGCGCGGTGGGGGGTTCACCGACGAGCCACGTGCGGCCGAAGTCCGAACAGTAGCCGCGGTAGGTGATGCTGACGTCGGTCCACAGCACGTCCCCCTTGGCCAACTCGCGTTCGGTGGTCAACAGCGGCAGAGCGAGGTCGCCGTGGGTGGTCCAGGTGCCCTCGGCCTTGGTCGCGGGCATCACCTGCCAGATCGCCTCCAGCATGTTGGCGGTGGCGCCGAGTTCGAAGGCGCGCCGGACGAACTGCGCGGACAGGTCGATCTGTCGGACACCGGGTGCCAACGCCTTCTGGACGTCGACGACGGCTTCCTCGGTGATCCGGCAGGCCTTGCGGACACAGGCCACCTGGTCGGGTGTCTTCACCAACTTCGCGGCGCCGACCACGGGCGCGGCGTCCGACGGCGGTCCGGCGGGGAACAGCCTGCCCCCGGCGCGGCGCATCGCGCCGGTCAACTCGTCGACGGCCACCGTCGCCCCGGCGGGGATCAGATCAGCGATGACACGTCCGAAATGTTCGACGCCCTCGTCGAATTCGAGGTACAGCGGCGGGTGGACATGGTCGGCCGGAATGTGTGACTCCGACGAGGCGCCCTCCCGGAACGGCATGAACAGGTGGGGGTGTTCGTCGTCGGCCAGCACGATCGCCACCGGACGCTCCACATGGGACAGACCCGCGTCGAGCAGTGGCCAACTGGCGCCCGTCGCATACACGACGTTTCCGTTGCCGAGCAGGATCAGCGCGTCGACGCCGTTGTCCTTCATGGCCGAGCGCAGGCGCGCCCCGCTTTCGCGGTACATCCGGCCGGCGTCGGGCACATCGGGTATCTCGAAGGCGGTGGATTCCGCCGTCGCAACAGTTGTCATTTATACGTCCAAGAACTTGGTGATGTTGGTGCTGACGATCTTCACGGCATTGTCGACGCCGACCGCGTCCACGACGGCGGCCAGCGACTTCTCCGAATAGCCGAACGTCGACTCGTTGTGCGGATAGTCCGTCGACCAGTAGACGTTGTCCACACCGATCTGGTCGATCAGCCGCAGGCCCAGCGGATCCACCATGAACGACGCGCTCATGTGGTTGTCCCAGTAGTGGCGCACGTCATGTTCGAGCTGATGGTTGAACATGTGCCGGTAGGAGGCGAACATGTGCTCGGCGTCTTGTAACGCCGTTGGCACCCAGGCGATCCCGCCCTCGAACCAGCCGACCTTCAGCGACGGGTGCCGGTCCAGGATTCCGGAGAACACGTATTTGGCGAACTGTTCGCGGAACGAGTCGACGTTGACCATCATGCCGACGACCGTGCTGTTGTGTTCGCACGGCGTCTTCGGCGGGGTCTCGCCGATGTGGTGGGTCACCGGCAGGCCGGCCGCCTCGATCTCGTCCCACACCGCGTCCATCGTCGCGCTGCCGTAGTCGTAGATGTTGCCCTCGTCGTCCTTGCCCGGATTCAGCGGCAGCAGGAACGTCTTGAGGCCCAGTGACTTCAGTTCCTCGAGCGTGCTGCGGGTGCCCTTGGGGTCCCACCAGTTGATCAGTCCGACACCGTAGAAGTGGCCGTCGGCCCGCTCCTGCAGTTCGGCGATGTGTTCGTTGTAGATGCGGAACACGCGCTCACGCAGTGACTTGTCCGGGTAGTGGAACAGCGCGAGCACGGCGTTGGGAAACACCAGTTCCTTGTCGACACCGTCTTCGGCGAGTTCGCGGATGCGTGCCTCGATGTTGTTCGACGCGGCGCCGGCCAGATC
This sequence comes from Mycolicibacterium sp. XJ1819, assembly GCF_053483675.1. Lineage (NCBI taxonomy): Bacteria > Bacillati > Actinomycetota > Actinomycetes > Mycobacteriales > Mycobacteriaceae > Mycobacterium > Mycolicibacterium sp. XJ1819. The sequence continues at coordinate 84,968 of NZ_JBEFST010000020.1, forward strand.
GTCGTACTGCATCAGTACCTTGCCGAAATCGCCGCCCACCCAGGTCTTGCCCTTCATACCGACCATGTACGCGCCGTCCTCGTACCAGATGCGCGGCGCCTGGCCTTTCAGGTCGTCCGGGAAGCGTTCGAAGAAGATGTCCTCGGCCACCGAGATGTGGTTGTCGGCCGAGAAGATCACGGTGTCGGCGGGCAGACCGATGGATTCCTTGAAGTTGGCGGTTACCTGGCCGCGGCGGTCCTTCGGCGCACCCCATCCTTCGGCGGGATACAGATCGCTACGACGATGGGTGGGCGGTTGCGCTGTTGGTGCTGACATCGGTGATACTCCAATCGGGCTGTGCGACGGGGCCTGTGGTTACCAGGCCACCGGGAGTTCGTAGACGCCGTATGCGAGACGGTCGTGCTTGAACGGGATCTCGTCGAACGGGACGGCGAGTCGTAGCGTGGGGATGCGCCGCAGCAGGGTGTGGAACACGATCTGCAACTCGGCACGGGCAAGCTGCTGTCCGACGCACTGATGGCGGCCGTAGCCGAAGCCGAGTTGCTGCCCGGCGTCGCGGGCGAGGTCGAGCTTGTCCGGCTCGGGGTACGTCGCGGGATCCCAGTTCGCCGGGGCGAGGTCCAAGATGATGCCCTCACCCGCACGAATGGTCTCGCCGGCGATCTCGATGTCCTCGATGGCGACCCGGCGCTGGCCGTTCTGGATGATGGACAGGTATCGCATCAACTCCTCGACGGCGTTGGCGATGAACTTGGGATCGTCGGAATCCCGTAGCAGCGCGGCCTGTTCGGGGTTCTCCAGCAGCGCCAGCACACCGATGCCGATCATGTTGGCGGTGGTCTCGTGTCCGGCGATGAGCAGCCCGGTGCCGAGTTGGGCGGCCTCCTTGACGCTGATCTCACCGGCGTTGACCCGTTCGGCGAGGTCGGACACCGCATCCTCGGACGGGTTCTCCATCTTGGTCTTGACGAGGTCGCTTAGGTACTTGGCGAGGCTCATCGCCCCCTTCTGCCCCTCTTCCGCACTGGCGTACCGGGCGAGGCCGACGTTGGCGTGATGTTGGAAGAACTCATGGTCTTCGTAGGGCACGCCGAGCATCTCGCTGATCACCCGGGTGGGGACCGGCAGGGCGAGTTTGGCGACGATGTCGGCGGGCTGCGGCCCGGCCAGAATCGCGTCGATGCTCTCGTCGGTGACCTGTTGGATCGCCGGCCGCAGGCCCTCGACCCGCTTGAACGTGAACGGCTTCGACAGCATCCGGCGGAATCGGGTGTGCTCCTCGGCGTCGGAGGTGAAAACCGACCGGGGCCGCTTGTACACGGTGGACAGCATGTGTTCGTTCCAGTGCGGGAAGCCCTCGTGGCGGTCGTCGACGCTGACGCGCGGGTCCGCGAACAGTTCGCGCGCCACCTCGTGACCGGTGATCAACCACGGGGTGGTGCCGTTCCAGATCCGCACCCGGGAAAGGGGTTTGGCCCGGCCCATCTCGAGGATCTGCGGAGGCGGCGCGAACGGGCACCGGCCGTCGCGCTCCATCGGGTACTCGGGGACGTCGCCTGCCTTCTCGGCGGCGCTGGTCGTCAGGGTGTCAGACATTGGTGTTTCGTCATTCCTCGATGTCGATTGCTTGTGCCGGGCACGCCTCGGCGGCGTTGCGGACGCTTTCGGCCTGGTCGGTCGACGGGTGGTCGTTGAGCACGACGACGACGCCGTCCTCATCGCGTTGGTCGAAGATCTCGCCGGCGTTGAGCACGCACTGGCCCGACGAGATGCACTTATCCTGATCCACAGTGATTTTCATGTCAGGGCCGCTCCGTGACCGGCGCCCGCCACAACCCCACGATCGCGTCGATGAGGCCGGATGCCACCGCACTCCAGCTTGTCCGGGGCACGGTGTCGCCCTCGGCGAAGGCGCGTTCGAAGTCCGCGCACGTGTGCATCAGCAGGTTGCGCACCATGACGTTGCGCTCGGTGACGACGGCCATCGGCAGGTCGGGCAAACAGCGGGTGATGCCGTCGACAACCAACAGCAACGACGGTGAGCCGAGCGCGTCCTTGACGACGATCTTCTGATATGCCGGGTCCGCCAACGCCTGCGCGGCGAAGCGGGCGTACCACGTCGGGTTGCCCAGTTTGTCCAGATGCTCGGTCAGCGAGCAGACCATACAGGCGATCCAGTCGCGCAACTCCGTGGAGTCGCCGATCTCGGCAACCATGCGGGCGAGCAACCGCTCGATCGACACCCGGTGCTTCTGTTCGATCGCACGGACCAGATCGGCCTTGGTGCCGAAGTGGTAGCCGACCGCGGCGTTGTTGCCCTGCCCGGCGGCCTCGCTGACCTGCCTGTTCGATACCGCGTAAACACCGTGCTCGGCGAACAACCGCTCCGCCGCGGCCAGGATCGCTTCGCGTGTGCTGCTGGCCCGCTCGGTGCGAACGGTCCTGCTGGCTGTCGTCACGCTGATCAGTGAACCCCGTCACATCAGTTAAGTCAAGCGACTGATTTAAAATCGGCTGCACTCGACGCGCCCACAGGCAGGCGCATATGGTCCGCTGCGATGGTCAGATCGCGCTTCACCCGCAACGGCGACGTTCGCTTGCACTACCTCGAGTCCCGCGCGAACGACACTCGCGCTCCCGTTCTCTTCGTGCCGGGTATGACCGACGTGGCCGAGGACTACGTCGACGTGCTCCCGACGTTCGAGCGCAGGACTGCCGTGATGGAGTTGCGCGGACACGGCAAGAGTGGCGCGCCCGCACGCGGGTACGACGCCGCCACCCTGAGCGCCGACGTTGCGGCGGTGGTGGACGACGTCACCACCGGACCCGTTCACCTCGTGACATTTTCGCGGGGCACCACGTATGCGCTGATGTGGGCGCTGGGAAACGCGCATCGTGTCCGGTCCCTGTCGATCGGTGACTACACGCCGGAGGAACGCGCGCTGCCCGACGACGTCTCACGCCGACTGGTCGAGGGGCGGTGGCGAGGTACCCGGGTGTCGGACCGACTGGACGTGACCGCCGCGCTCGACACCTTCCGGACGGCCCGCGATCGCTCGTACTGGGAGCCGCTTGCCCGACAACGGTTCCCGCTCCTGGTGGTGCGCAGCGGAGACGGCGTGCTGATCAGTGAGGACGAATGGTCGCGCTACCGGCGGATGTTCCCCGAGGCGCGACTAGTCGAATTCCCCGACTCGCCCCACGACATCTTCCGGCCCGACCGCGAGCGCTACCCCCGCCTCGTCCGCCAGCACGTCGACCGCGCCGACGAGGCCGTCGACGGGCCGTCGGCCGCGCCCACCGCCGCGGGCTAGCCGGTTTTCGGCTTGCGCGCGATCACCTTGCCCGCCACGGTGCCGCCGTCGATCGGCAGCACCGTACCGGTGACATACCGTGAACGGTCGGTGGCGAAATACAGCGCCGCCTCGGCGACATCCTCCATCGTGCCCTCCCGCTTGAGCGGGCGGTCGTTACGCATCTGCTCACGGATCTTCGCCTCGAACTGCTCGAGCTTGTCCAGATCCTCCCCGGCCGCCGATTTGCGGACGATCGCGGTCCGGATATTTCCCGGGGCGATGGCGTTGACGCGAATTTCGTAGTGCGCCAACTCGATCGCGGCCGACTTGGTGAATTGGATGACCGCCGCCTTCGACGCCCGATACGTCATCACCCCGCCGCCGGCCTGGATGCCGCCGATCGAGGTCAGGTTGATGATCGACCCGCCCCCGTGCTGCGACATGTGCCGGGCCGCGTCGCGGGTGCCGGCCATCACCGCCCGCACGTTGATGCGCATCACCTTGTCGAAGTCCGCGAGGTCGTCGTCGAGAAACCGCCGGTGCATGGTCCCCGAGATGCCCGCGTTGTTCACCATCACGTGCAGGCCGCCGAACCGTTCGATCGCGGTGTCGACGAGGCCGCTGACTTGTTCGATGTCGGCGACGTCGGCCGCGACGAAGTGAACGTCGGCGCCCAGTTCCTCCGCCAGCGCATCGCCGCCGTCCCGGTCGACATCGCCGATCAGCACCTTGGCGCCCTCGGCGGCGAAGCGGCGCGCCAACCCCTCGCCGAGACCCGATGCGCCGCCGGTGACGACCGCGACCTTGCCGACCAGTTCGTCCGTCATTGCGCCGTCCCCTCGCCGTCAGATGTCCAGAAATTCACCAGCAGTTCGTTCACCGCGTCGGGTTGTTCGATCTGTGGACAGTGTCCCGCGTCGGAGATCACCGCGGACCGCCCCGCCGGGATCTGGCCCGCGATCTCGGCGGCCCACCCCTTGGGCAGCAGTTTGTCGCCGCCGCCCTCGACGACGAGCACCGGCACGCCGATGCGTCCGTATGGTCGCGCGCTCGAGGGTAAGGCCGGGGGCTCCAGCCCGGGACGACGAAACCTCGCGGCCGCCAGCGCCTCCCACGCACCCGGCGCGATACTGGACTCGTATCGCCGCTGCACATATGCCTCGTCGGCGGGATAGGCCGCGTCGTAGAACAGCGCGGTCACAATGCGGCGCATGCCCTGCAGCGTCGCGTCGTAGTCGTAGAGCGCCGCGGAGTGTTCGTTGCGCTGGATCTCACCTCCCCCGCAGATCGTCACCATGCTGCGGACGGGCAGTTTCGGCGCATCCGAGGTGGCGTCGACGAACAGGTTGACCGCGCCCATCGAGTTTCCGACGAAATGCGCCGAGGCGACGCCGAGCGTTTCGCAGAATCGCGCGATGTGGCGGATCCGCATCCCGCGGCCGTCGTTGAAGTCGATCACCTTGGCCGACCCGCCGAAGCCCAACATGTCCAGGGCCAGCACCCGGTGCGTGCGGGCCAGCGCCGCGATATTGCGCTCCCAGCACAGTTCCGCGCAGGCGCCGAACTCGCCGCCATGCAGCAGAACCACCGGATCGCCCTGTCCGGCTTCGAGATAACCGGTGACCAGTCCGTCGACCAGGACGGACCTTCGTTCGAACTCCACGGGCGCCTACGATACTTGGAGTTGCACGCCCGGTGAACTCCATCCACCCAGTGGCAGTTTGTCCAAAGTGCTTAATTGCTACCGGCGCTCGGCGGCGTACACCGGAACGTTGGCAAACCCGGGCCACGCTCGTCATCGCGACCAGTCGCAGGTTGGGGTGGTCGACCTCGTATTCGGGCAGCAGATCCATGCCGCCCGGCAGGCGGGCCTATTTGATGGCGATCGGGCTGACCGGCGCGCCGACGGCGCCGACGACCTTCAGCGGCGGGGCGACCAGTTGGAACTCGTAGACACCGTCGGCCGCGCAGTCGGCGGCGAGCGCGGTGAGATCCCAGTACTCGCCGAGCATCAGCCCCATGTCACGTAGGCACAGCATGTGCATCGGCAGGAAGGTGCCCTCGACACCGTTGGCCGGGTCGGGGTCCTCGACCATGAGATTGTCGGCGGCGACCGCCGCGACGTCGAGGTCGTGCAGCCACGATGCGCATGTCCAGTGCAGGCCGGACCCCGGTTCGGCGCCGTCACCGGTGGCCAGGAACCGGGTCCACCACCCGGTGTGCACCACGACGATGTCACCGGCTCCGATGACGACGCCTTGTGCCTTGGCGACGTCGTCGAGTTCCGATGGGGTGATCGGGTTTCCGGGCTCGAGGAACACGTCGGCACCGCGGTGGGCCACGACGTCGAGCAGCACGCCGCGCGAGTTGATCCCCTTGCCGTCGACCTTGTCGATACCGCAGTGGTAGGCACCGAAGCTGGTCACCGAATCGGCGGGAAAGCCGTTGTAGAGTTTGTCCTCGTAGTACACGTGAGACAGCGCGTCCCATTGCGTGGCCGCCTGCAGCGGCATCACGATCATGTCGTCGTTGAACCGAAACGGGTTGTCCACGAAGAACTCACTGAGCTGTTGTGCCACCGAGTTCCGCAGCCACTGCGGGCCGTATTCGACCAGCGTGTGCGCATCACCGCCGTCCACCGTCATCACGTGGGTGGGGTTCTGGCGGAACTGAAACGCCCCCTGCGGGCCTCCGGCGCTGAAGTCGCCACCGAGAGAGAGCACCTTGCCCTGCCTGACCAGGCCGGCGGCTTCGGTGACCTTCTCGGGGGTGATGAAGTTGAGCGTGCCCAACTCGTCGGCGTCGCCCCACCGGCCCCAGTTACGCACCTCGTCGGCGACCCGACGAAAGTCCTTCATGCCGGCCATCACTCGCCTCTTTCCGTCATTGTCGAGTCACCGCGTCCGCGAGATCAGTTTCACCGATCGAGCCGCCGTCCACCCAGATGACCTGCCCCGTCAGGTAGCTCGCTGCGCGACTGTTCAAGAACACCAGAACGGCCGCCTGCTCGTCGGGTTCGGCGGCGCGGCCCAGCGGGGTGTGAAAGGAGTCCAGGAACTCCTGTCCGTAGGCGCGACGCAACTGGTCGAGGATCGGGGTGTCGGTGACGCCGGGTGCGGTGCAGTTGATGCGAATGCCCCTGGCGCCCAACGCGGACACCTTCGTCATGCCGTAGAGGATGATGGCCTCCTTGGACAGCCGGTAACCGCCGCCGTCGGCCAGTGCCTCCGGATTACGCCGACACCACTCGATTCCGTCGTCGACTGACGCGGTGTTGACCAGGCCCACGGTCACCGCGGCGTTCTGCCGGTATGCCGAGGCCGCAAGCGAGGACACGTTGGCGATGGCCGAGCCCGACGGCATCGAGGGCACGATCGCCTCGGTGAAGCGGCGGGTGCCCAGGAAGTTGATCCTCACCACCTGTAGCGGGTCCCCGATGCCCGAGGACACCCCGGCGACGTTGAAGAGCGCATCGACGTCGCCGTCCACCTTTGCCGCGGCCGCATCGATCGAGGCGGGGTCCGACAGGTCCAAGGCGATGAACTCACCCACCGGCGTCTCGGGTTCCCGGACGTCGAGTCCGATCACCTCGGCACCGAGTTCGGCCAGCTGGCCCGCCACTTCGGCGCCGATGCCCGACGCGCATCCGGTGACGACCGCGCGGCGGCCGTCATAGCGCCACCGCTCGTCAATGCGGCCCATCGCTGAAATTCTTATCCGTTGGCATCCGCGGATGGATTCCTGCTCTGCCATCCTTCGCCCGACTTGAGCTTGGCGGCAGCCGCCTCGATACCCGCGTTCATCTCCTCCATCGCCAGCGACACCTCGTTGGCGGTGTAGTTCTCGCGGCCGGTCGGCAGGCCACCGAACGCGTAGGTCTCGTCGAACTCCGGCGCGGTCGAGGCCGGCCTGCGGGCCTCCACCTTCTCCAGGACCGGTGCCAGCCGCTTGACCTTGTCGGCCCTGGCCTTCTCGTCGCGCTCGATGAACTCCGGCAGCACCTCCTTGCCCATCAGCTCGATCGACTCCATCGTCTCCTCGTGGCGGCGCGGGGTCAGCAGCAGAATCAGCTCGTCCACGCCGCTCTCCTCGTAGCCGCGCAGGAACTCGCGCACCGTCGCCGGGCTGCCGATGGGGCCGCGGTCCGGGCCGTAGACGATGCTGGGATCCTTCTCGATCTCCTCGAGATGCCGCTGCCACACCCCGGTCCGGCCCGGCGTGTGCATTCCGGTCATGTAGTAGTGCATGATGCCGAACGCGAAGAAGCCGCCGCCCTTGCCGAGTCGGTCGATGGCCTGCTCGTCGGTCGGGGCGACCATCATCGACAGATCGCCGCCGATGGCGAGGATGTTGGGGTTCACCTGCGGCGTGACCGGTACCCCGTTCTCCTCGAACTCCTTGTAGTAGCCGTTGACTCGCTCGGTGAGCGGGCCGGGTCCGGTGTAGGCGAAACTGAGCGCGCCGAGGCCGCGTTGCGCGGCCATCTGCACCGAGGCCGGACGGGTGCAAGCCACCCACACCGGCGGGTGCGGCTTCTGCATCGGCTTGGGAACCACGTTGCGCGGGGGCATTTCGATGTGCTCGCCCTTGAAGCCGGTGAACGGCTCCTCGATCATGCAGCGGATCGAGACCTCCAGCGCCTCCTCCCACATCTTGCGCTTGTCGGCGGGGTCGATTCCGAAACCGCCGAGTTCGCCGACCGACGACGACTCGCCGGTGCCGAACTCCACCCGCCCGTTGGAGATCAGGTCCAGCGTCGAGACCCGCTCGGCGACACGGGCGGGATGGTTGACGGCCGGGGGCAGGTGCATGATGCCAAAGCCCAACCGGATGTTCTCGGTGCGCTGGCTGGCCGCGGCGAGAAAGATCTCGGGCGCCGTCGAGTGGCAGTACTCCTCGAGGAAGTGGTGCTCGGTCAGCCACACCGTGGAGAACCCCGCCTTGTCGGCGGCCTCCACCTCGTCGAGACCGTCCTGGAAAAGCTTGTGTTCGTCGTCGTCACTCCACGGCCGCGGAAGCGGGAATTCGTAGAACAGCGAGATCTTCATTTCATTACCTTTCGGTGTGAATCGGTGTCGAATCGGTCTGGGAGCCGGAGCGTTTGGGACGGTCCGGTGTCTGTCCGGCGATGTGTCTGGCCGCCACGTAGCCGAACGTCATCGCGGGTCCGATGGTCGCGCCCGCGCCGGCGTAGCTGCGGCCCATCACCGCCGCGGAGTTGTTGCCGACCGCGTACAGGTTCGCGACGACGGAGTCGTCGTCGCGCAGTACCCGGGCGTGTTCGTCGGTGCGCAGGCCCCCGGAGGTTCCGAGGTCGCCGAGGATGATCTGGAACGCGTAGTACGGCGGTTTACCCAGCGGGTGAAGGTTCGGGTTGGGCAGCGTCGGGTCACCGTAATAGTTGTCGTACGCGGAGTCGCCGCGGTTGAAGTCGTCGTCGTGGCCCTTGCGCGCCAACTCGTTGAACCGTTCGGCGGTCTGCCGCAACTGTGCGGGCGGGACACCGATCTTGGTGGCGAGCTCCTCGAAACTGTCGCCTTCAACCACGACGCCCGATTCCAACCACGCCTTGGGCACTTTCCGGCCGGTGGGCACCGGCGCGAACGGCACCTTGGGGATCGGCAGGTGACCCGCGACCACGTAGCGGTGAAACGACCGGATGTCGGTGACCAGCCAGCACGGGATGTGGGTGACACCGGAGTTCTGGCCCTCGATCATCGCGTGCGCGAAGTCCATGTAGGGCGCGGCCTCGTTGATGAAGCGTCTGCCTTCTCCGTTGACGACGAACTGCGACGGCATCATGCGTTCGTTGAGCATGAACTGCAGTCGTCCGTCGGGCCAGCAGATCGCCGGGAACCACCAGGCCTCGTCGAGCAGATCGGTGGAGCCGCCGACCTTCTCCCCTGCCCGGATCCCGTCGCCCACCGCGGCCGCGTTGCCGAAACTCCAGTCCTTCTCGAGCACCGGCAGGTGCTGTCTGCGCCATTCCATGTCGTGGTCGAAGCCGCCGGCGGCCAGGATCACCCCGTGCCGGGCGCCGATGCGCTGCGGATGGCCGTCGCGGTCGATCACCGCACCCGTCACGGCGCCGTCGACGTCGGTGATCAACTCGGTCATCGGCGAATTCAGCCACAGCGGGATGTTCTGCTGTTTGAGCGCCAGCCGCATCCTCGCCGCCAGCGACTGGCCGATGGCGGCCATTCGGTCGCCGAACACCCGGGCCCGGACCATTCGCCAGATGAGCTTGACCAGGACGGCTTTGCCGCGCCAGTTCTGGCGGACCTGGTAGAAGAGCCGAAGATCCTTGGGGGCGAACCAGATACCCTTCGGGGCCAGCGCCAGCGGCGCCAGCAGGTGCTGCTCCTCGTCGCCCAGCCGGCGCAGATCGATCGCGGGTACGTTGATCGTGCTGCCCAGCTCGGAGCCCCCCGGCAACTCCGGGTAATAGTCGGCGTAGCCGGGCTTCCAGACGAATTCGAACCAGTCGCTGAGGTTCTCGAGGAACTCCATCATCTCCGGCGCGGTCTCCACGTACTGCCGCAGCCGCGCGTCACTGACCAGGCCGCCTGTGATATGGCGCAGATACTCATAGACCCCGTCGGGGTCGGGGACGTAGCCCTCCTTGCGTTGCGCGGGCGCACCCGGCACCCAGATGCCGCCGCCGGACAGCGCCGTGGACCCGCCGAAGTGCGCCGACTTCTCCACCACCAGCGTGTCGAGGCCGAACGCGTCGGCGGTCAGCGCCGCGGTCATACCGCCGCCGCCGGAGCCGACGACGAGCACGTCGACGGTGTGGTCGAAAGTCACGGTGGTCACGGGTTGGGCACCGCCGTCCTGATCGCGAAGCCGGCGATCAACTCGGGTGCGGCGCGGTAGAACCGGTGCACTGTCTCATAACGGCCGTGCGCGGTGAGTGCTGCGAACGCGGCCACCCAGGTCCGGATTTCGTGTGCCGAATGACCGCCTTGCTGCTCTATCCACGAGTTCGACCAGCCATCCACCTCGGTCAGTCGGTTGTCGTCGACCATGTCGAGGAACGCGCGGTCCCAATCGGGGTTGAGCGGCCGAAGCGGGCCGTCACCGCGGGCGTACCCCTGCGCCGCCTCCAGCACCGCCGCCTGCCTCGCCTGCCTTTGCTCGGGCGTCATCGGTTCGCCGTGCACGATGCGCTGCAGGGCCGTGGGCGCAGCGGTGGCCAGTGTCGGCACCGGTGGATCGTGCGACAGCCCACCGGATCCCACCACAAGCACGCGTCTGCCCAACTTGGCCAGATGGGTGCCCACCACCGCGCCGAGCGCGCGCACCCGGCGCATCGGCCCCAGCGGCGTGGCGACCGAGTTGATGAAGATCGGGATCACTGGCCGCGCCGCGGCCTCGCCGAACAACTTCTGCAGGGGCTGGACCGTGCCGTGGTCGACGTCCATGCTGGCCGAGATCGCAATGTCGATACCGGATTCGAGGACGGCCCGCGCGCAGTCGGTGGCGATGTCGGTGGGCACGTCGAGTGGGCCGACGTGGGTGCCGTAGTCGCCGATGCCCTGCGCCGCGGTGCCGATGCAGAACGGCGGCATCGTCCGGTAGAAGAACCCGTTGTAGTGGTCCGGGGCGAAGATGACGACGAGGTCCGGGTCGTAGGCCGCGACGAATTCCCGCGCTTGGGCCAAGGCGGACTCGATGTCGTCAAGCAGATCCTGCGGCGGTCCCGGAAGATTCAGCAGCGGGCTGTGTGACATGCAGCAGAGGGCCAGCGTCGCCATGAGAACCTAAACCTCCTCCCTGGGTGAGGCAGAGAACGTCGAACAGCGAGGCGCTCACTTCCGGAGCGCGTTGCGCGATGCAGGCGGCGGCGATGCACCGGTCGGGTCGCAGGAACAGCACCGAATCGGTGTAGACGTCGAACCAGGACTTCAACGCGCCGCTACGGTCTCCGACGACCACCACGTCGGGATGGTCGTGGCCGTCCCAGCGCAACTGCGTCATGGGCCGCGCCTCGACGAACCTGGCTCCCAGCCTCTTCCAACGACCGAAAGCCTCCTCGCCGAGGATCGCAGGCAGATTGTTGCTCCAGCACAGCACCGCGAACCCGGGTCCCAGCACGTCGTCGAGCAACAGGTCGGACTGCTCGCGAGTGTCGACGCGGGGCTGGATGAACAGCGTTCCCGTCGGCGAAGCCGACGCGGTCGGTCCGGCACCGGCCGCCGGGTGCACGACCGCACCCTGCTGGTATCGCGGCATCGGTTTGAACCGCATCTCCAACACGTAGCGCTTGAGTGTCGGCACCACCGATGCGGCGTGGATCAGCCGGTCGCGCAGCGCGGCCACCCGCCGGTTGGTCGGCGAGATGACGCGCCCGACCAGGGTGGACAGGTCGATCATCGCTCGGGCGTGCTTACGACGCTCCACGTCGTAGGTGTCCAGAAGGGAGTCTTCGGCCTGGCCCGTCACCACTGCGGCCAGTTTCCATCCGAGGTTTCCGGCGTCCCTGATGCCGCTGTTGTAACCCTGCCCTTGCCACACCGGCATCAGGTGTGCGGCGTCGCCGGCCAGCATCAACCGCCCCTTGCGGAAGGAGCTCGCGATGCGGGAGTGGTGGGTGTACACCCGATGACGAATGATGTCGACGCGCTCCGGATACGGAACACGTTGCGCCAGCATGCGTCTGACGAACACAGGGTCGGCGGCCATCTCGTCGGATTCGTCCGGGTGGATCAGGAACTCGAAACGCCGGATGCCGTGGGCGATCGAGATCGAGACATACGGACGTTCGGGGTCGGCGCCGACCTCACTGTTGGGATGTCCGAGCGGATCGTTGGCGACGTCGACCACCAGCCACCGCGTCGAGGAGGTGGTGCCGTCGAACGACACACCCATCAACCGACGGGTGGCGCTGCGGCCACCGTCGCAGCCCACCACGTAGCGCGCCCGCACCGGGTGCTGCCCGTCGGCGAACTCGACGGTGACGGAGTCGGCGGTCTCCGTGCAGTTCTGCATCCGGTGTTTCCAGCGCACCTCGACATGGGCGAATCGGTCCAGACCGCGGCGCAACTCGGCGTCGACCATCGGCTGCACGAACCCGTTGCGCTTGGGCCAGCCGAATCGGGCGTCCGGCGGCGCCATCTCGGCGAGCAGTTGCCGCTTGGCGTCGAAGAACCGCAGGATCTGGTTGGGCACGGTGTGCGGCAGGATGTGCTCCACCAACCCGATCGACTGGAAGGTGCGTAGCGCCTCGTCGTCGAGTCCGACTCCGCGGGGATAGTCGATGAGGCTGTCCCGCTCGTCGGCCACCAAGGTCGAAACGCCCTGCAGGCCCAGAATGTTGGCCAACGTCAGGCCGGAGGGCCCGGCTCCGACGATGACGACGTCGACGTCGACTTCGGCACTCATTGCCGCCCCAGCAGGAAATCGATGTGCAACCGGTTGAACGTCTCGGGATCCTCGTACTGCGGCCAGTGCCCACAGCCGGGCATCACTTCGAAGCGCGCGCCGGGGATCATCGAGGCGATCCGGCGGCCCTCGGTGACGTCGGCGGTCGGGTCGTCGCTGGTCCACACCACCAGCGTGGGTGCGGCGATCGCGCCGTACTCCTTGGGACCCAGCAGGTTTCGTGCACGGATCTGCGGGTCCTGCAGCGCCATGATATCGCTCATCGCCGAGACGAAGCCGGGTTGCCGGTAGATGCGCTGGCGGCTGGCGACAATGTCGTCGTAGTCCTTGGACTTGTCGGCCATCAGCCACTTGATGCGCGCCTGCACCGTCTCCCAGCTCGGGTTTTCGGCGGCCGCCATTGACAGCGTGATGATGCGCTTCATCACCTCGGGGTCGGCCTGCGAACCGCCTGCGGTGTTGAGCACCAGTCGGTCGATCCGATCCGGGTGATCGACCGCGGCGCGCGCCGCCACCCAGCCGCCCAGCGATTCGCCGCTGATGTGCGCCCGGTCGGCTGCGATCGCGTCGAGGAAAGCCATCAGGTGTGCCACATAGTGGTCCACCTCGAGCGGGTGTCCGGGTTTGTCGGTGTAGCCGTGGCCGAGCATGTCGATCGACCAGGTGGAGAAGTGCTCGGCGTGCGCCGCCATGTTGCGGACGTAGGCCTCGGCGTGCCCGCCCGAACCGTGCAGCAGGACCAGCACCGGTTTGTCGGTGTCGCCGGCATGAAGGTAGCGGGTGCGCACCGCGTTAGCGTCGAGGTAACCCTGCGAGAACGGGACGCCCTGCAGGTCGCTCCAGACACTCTCGAACACCGCAGACGTGTCGGTCGCCGGCGACTCCACCACTCGGCACCCTCTCTGACGACGAGAACTCAATTCTCGTAATTTGTAAGCGGTTTGCTCATTTATCGCACATATACGTGCACTATAGTCAGAGCATCACTCTCGCGAGGCCTTGCTGTCAAGAGATGTCGAGGAAGGGGCACCATGACTCCGGCGGACGGCGGTACGGGTCCGAATCCGCGGCCCAGCGGTGCGCCGGGCTCGCAGACGTTGGCCAGGGGGCTGGCCGCACTGCAGATGGTGGCGACAGCGCGATCGGGGCTGACCGCTCAGCAGGTGGCCGACGACATCGGCGTACACCGAACCATCGCGTATCGCCTGTTGTCGACGCTGTCGCAATTCCGGCTGGTGGCCAAGGGCGAGGACGGCCGGTACCGCGCGGCGGCCGCGCTGGCCGTGCTCGGCGCGTCGTTCGACAACAACGTGCGCCAGTTGAGCCTGCCGACGCTGCGCACCCTGGCCGACGACCTCGGCAGCACGGTCTCGTTGCTCGTCGCCGAGGGCGACCAGCAGGTGGCGATCGCGGTGATCGTGCCGACCAACGTCTATTACCAACTGTCCTTTCACGAAGGCAGTCGGTATCCGCTGGACCGCGGCGCAGCCGGCATCGCGCTGCTGGCGAGCATGCCGCCGCGTCCCGCCGAGCGCGATCTCGTCGGGCAGGCGCGGCAGCAGGGTTGGGTGATCACCCACGGCGAGATCGAACCCAACACCTACGGGCTGGCCGTGCCGGTGTGTCGCCGTCCGCCCTCTCCCCCGACGTGCATCAACCTCATCTCCCACCGTGAAGACGTCGTGCTGCGCGGTAAGGACACGGTCATCAAGGCGGCCGACGAACTCTCCGAGATTCTCAGCTGAGGATCGACAGCGCCGAAAGGACAAGCAGTGACCGACCGGGATCATGAAGTCGATGTGGTCGTGCTGGGCAGCGGCGGCGCCGGCCTGACGTCCGCGCTGGCCGCCGCGGCCAACGGCGCCTCGGTGGAGGTGTACGAGAAGGCCGCCACGGTGGGCGGCACGACCGCGGTTTCCGGTGGGATCCTGTGGATTCCGGCCCACGACAGATCCGCCGACGGCGAGTTGCCGGTCGACGACGCGATGCGCTACCTGCGGGCGCAGTCTCTGGGGTACATGGACGAGGACCTGGTGGAGACGTTCGTCCGCACCGGGCCCGAGATGCTGGATTACGTCGAGGCGCACAGCGAGTTACGGTTCGAGGTCGCCGAGGGGTTTCCGGACTACAAGCCGGAGTTGCCCGGCGGCCGGCCGGGCGGCGGACGTTCGTTGAACGCCAAGCCGTTCGACCTGTCGCGTCTCGGGGACTGGCGCGAGCGCATCACGTCGTTCCCGCCCGACTTCAGCAACGTCGGCATCGACGCCGAGACCCGTGCGCGCATCCACGCGTCGCTCGACGACGAGTCCGGTGACTACTGCGTGGCGGGCGCGGCGCTGATCGCCGGGCTGCTCAAGGCGTTGCTGGATATGGGGGTGACACCGCAGACGAAGTCGCGAGCCGTTGAACTCTGCGCCGATGCGCTGGGGATCACCGGTGTGCGAATCATCCGTGACGGCAATGAGTTCGATGTCCGGGCCCGCCGCGGCGTCGTACTGGCCACCGGCGGCTTCGAGTGGGACTCCACACTGGTGGAGGCCTATCTGCGCGGTCCGATGCACGGGCCGGTGTCACCACCGAACAACACCGGCGACGGCCTGCGGATGGCCATGGCACACGGCGCGGACCTGGCCAACATGGGCGAGGCGTGGTGGGTGCCGATCGTTCGGTTGCCCGGTGACACCTTCGAGGGCCATCCGCGCAGTCGAAGCGTGCGACTGGAACGCACCCGGCCCAGAAGCATCATCGTCAACCGAGCGGGGCGTCGGTTCCTCAACGAGGCGGGCGAATACAACTCGATGGCGGGCCCCTTCCATTTCCTGGACCCGCGCGAGGGGTACGCGAACGATCCGGCGTGGATCGTGTTCGACGCAGGGCACCTCGAGCGCTACGGCTTCCTCGGGGTGCTTCCCGGAGAGCACGCCCCCGACTGGTTCTCGCCGTCGGCGGATCTGGCCGAACTGAGCGAGAAGACCGGCATCGACCCCGACGGCCTGGCCCGCACCCTGGCGGCGTGGAACGACAACGTGGCGCGCGAGCAGGATCCCGACTTCGGCCGCGGGTCAAGTGCTTACGACGGTTACTGGGGCGACGACAAGGCCGCCACCACGGCGGGCAAGACACTGGGCCCCATCGACACCCCGCCCTACTACGCCGTTCCCGTGGCCATCGGCGCGATGGGCACCAAGGGCGGCCCACGCACCGACGGCGACGGGCGCGTACTGCACGTCAACGGGTCGGCGATCCCGGGGCTCTACGCGGCCGGCAACGCGATGGCGGGCCCGACCGGCAAAGCGTACGGCGGTGCGGGCGGAACGATCGGCCCGGCAATGGTGTTCGGCTACCGAGCGGGTCTGGCGGTATCCGCGCGGTCCTAACCGCCGGCGACGGCCGACCCGATCAGATAACTGCTCACCAGGCTTACCGCGACGAGCACGACCCAACCGTCGGTCAGCCGGCACAGCCACACCGGGGCGTGACGCACCTCCATGAACTCGCGGAAAATGATCCGCACCTTGAGGAGCGCGATCGCAATGGCGCTCACCGTGACCGCCGTGCTCGCCACCGGCGTTCCGTTTCGATCGGTGGTGCTGTCCATCCAGACGTAGATCAACGTCATCGCCGTCAGCACCGCCCAGGCGATCCACAGCCGCCTGCCGAACGTGGACGTCACACCGATCACCTCACCACATAGAGCATCGCGAAGATCAACACCCACAGCAGATCCACTGTGTGCCAGTACGTCGCGCCCGTCTCCACCAGCTGCTGCGATCGCCGGGCGGGATTCCACAACTGGTAGACGACCACACCGAGCACGACGAATCCGATCAGCACGTGGATGCAGTGCAGCGACGTCAGGAAGATGTAGTGCTGGAAGAACTCGTCGCTGGTGAACGTGTTGCCCATCCGGATCTCGATGACCCATTCCGCCACCTTGGCGACCAGGAACACCAGCCCTAACGAGATCGTCACGAAGGCGTAGGACAACGCAGCTCGGTGAGCGCGCGCACGGGAGGCTTGCACGCATCGTGCGATCGCCCACGAACTCAGCAGCAAGACAACGGTGTTGAACACACCGATCCGCAGATCCAGGTCGGCCTGGGACTGCAGGTACGAGTCGTGGTTCTGGGTGCGGGACACGAGGTAGACCGAGAAGTATCCGGTGAACAACAAGGTCTCGAAGAGGACGAACAGCCACATGTCGGGCTGGCCGGGCACTCGTCTGTGCCCGTCGTGACCGGAGGGCGATATCGTGTCGGCCCCAATGTGATTCGTCATCGAACCGCGGGCATCGTGGAGTGCGGTTGCTGGGAGGGAAGGTCGGGCAGGGGGCCGGTGCCGAAATCCTCCCGCTCGATCATCTTCCTGAGCAACACGATGAACGCGGCGGTATAGGTGACGAAGACCACCATGTTGATCCACCACGCGATCGCACCGTTCCATGCGAACACGCCTCGTTGGAAGATCCAGGCCGGCGCGACGACCACTTCGGTCAGCGCATTGCACAGACCGAGGTAGGCGAACCATTTCGGCAGCACCTTGTTCTTGTCGAGGAGGATGGCGACGAGCCAGACCACAGATCCGACGAGAAATACCCCCATGGTTCCGCTGAAGGACAGGAATGCGAAGTCGTAGAGCCATTGGATCAGTTCGGGATCCCGTTCCGGGCGAAGGGCGGCGACCGTCATCGCGATGGCCATCACCAGCATCCCGGGAATGGCGCTGAGCGCGTACATCACCAGGTACGAATAGCCGAAGATCCGGCTCACCGACATCCGTCGCATCGAGTACGCGAGCAGCGCGTTCATCGGCGCGCACATGCCCGTGATGAGAAACACGACGCCGAACCCGGTGAGGATTCCGAGGTGGCGTTCGCTGAGCCACTCGACCACCGCCGGTGTCTCCCAGGCCGGGCTCGGCGGCGGCTGGACGCGGGTGACCAGGAAGAACAGCACGCCGTAGAGCTGGTAGAAGACGACCATCACCCACCACGCGAACCACAATTCGCGCTTGGGATGGTGCCGGAAGTTCCACGCCAGCCGTCGCGCCGCGCTACGAGGTGGCATGCTCACGCGGCGACCGCATCCTCGACCCGTTGACGGCGAATATTCTGCGCCAGAACGGATGCCATGACGACGATCCACACCGCGATGGCGATGTTCTTCACCCAGTAGGACAACACGCCGTCCCAGGCGATCGGTCCACTGAACGTCACCGCACCGAACGCGGCAGGCGCCAGGGCGGCCGCGGTCAGCAGGTTGAAGTGCGCCACCCATGGCTTGAACACCGGTCGCCGCTGGTTGTCCCAGTAGATCGCCAGCGCCAGGAGCAGACATTGGGCGATCAGGTACGGAACCAGGATGGTGAACGTCACCCAGGCGAGATCGTTGAGCAACTGGGTCAACTCCGCAGAGCGTTCCGGGCGGAACGCACCCAGAAGCCAGAACATGTTGGCGATCAGGAAAAGACACGGCGGGCCGCCCGCGCAGGCCAGCAGGCTGTAGGACAGTATCGGCGTGCAATGCGCCATCCGGCGTACCTGCATCGCCAGCAGCATGACGGTGGGGATCAAGCCCACGCCGAACCAGTTGAACAGGATCATGCTGTACCGGATCCGAGCGGTGTCATCGCGATAGAAGGTTGCGACTTCCTCGGCCGACATCGTCGGCGACATCGGGTGCAGGAACCCGGGGAACAGGAAGAACGCCGACACCCAGATGACGGCCAACGCGGGCAGCGTCCAGAACAGGATCAGCTCGCCATCTGCACGTCTCATCGTCGGGCCCTCCCGGTTGCCGATCGGCTACTGGACGGTAGCCGATCGGCAACCTGGCGGTCAATGGTGGGCTACCCTCGGGTTCGTGACGTCCACTCGACCGGCTCAGCGGTTCCGCGAGATCAACCGCACCGCGGCGCAGACCCGGGTGCTCGACGCGGCGCTGAAACTCGTTGCCGAACACGGGGTCAGCGGAACCTCGCTGCAGATGATCGCCGACGCCATCGGAGTGACGAAGGCCGCGGTGTACCGGCAGTTCAAGACCAAGGAAGAGATCGTCATCGCGATCACCGAGCGCGAATTGGGCCGGTTGGAAGACGCGCTGGAGGCCGCCGAAGCCGAGGGCCACGGACCGCGCGCACGAGATGTGTTGCTCGACCGCATGATCGACCAGGCCGTCGATCGGCGCGGCGCGGTCAGCGCGCTGCAGTTCGATCCGGTCATCCTTCGGTTGCAAGCCGAATACGAGCCGTTCGAGAGGTTCATCGAACGCCTCTACGCCGCGCTGCTCGACACGGAGGCCGGCGTCGAGTCGCGATTGCACGCCGCGGTGCTCTCCAGCGCGATCAGCGTCGCCGTCATGCATCCACTGGTGGCCGACATCGACGACAACACGCTGCGTACACAACTCAAGACAATGACTCGCGCGATGCTCGGCCTGACCGGCTGACGCTTGTCGAACCACCACGGCCCCTGACCCACCCCGTCCGATCAAACGCCGTCATCAAATGATGACGCCTCCCGAGCCGCTAAGGCTCGCCAGGGCTGACGAACATCTGCTCGGCGGCGGCGTAGGGGTCGAAGCGTCCGTCGGCAACCATCTCGGCCAGGCGGTCCAGATCGGGATGGCCGCGAAGCCGGGTCTGCGCCAGCGACAGGATCTGCGCGCGTGCGCGCGCCCTGCGGCGTTCCGGGCTGTCGGCGCGGCGGTGGGCCTCGATGGCCTCGACCAACTCCGCGATGCCACGGCCTTCTGCGGCAACGATCTTCAGGATCGGCACCCGGGTCTCACCCCGCAGATCGCGCACCGTCTGATCGGCACCTTCACGGTCGGCCTTGTTCACCACCACGAGGTCCGCGACCTCCAGCAGACCCGCCTTGGCCGCCTGAACCGCGTCTCCCGCACCGGGATTGAGGATCACCACCGTCGGGTCGGCGATCGCGGCGATCTCGATCTCGGACTGCCCGACACCGACGGTCTCCAGCACGATCCGGTCGTAGGACAGCGCCGCGAGCAGCTTGATGGCCGCCGGCACCGCCGCGGCCAGTCCGCCCAGATGGCCGCGCGCGGCCACCGACCGGATCAGCACGTCGGAATCGTTGATGTGGGCGGCCATTCGAATCCGGTCGCCCAGCAGCGCACCGCCGCTGTACGGCGACGACGGGTCGACGGCGAGCACCGCCACCCGCAGCCCCTGCTCGCGGTAGGCGCCCACCAGGACGCCGACCGTCGTCGACTTGCCCGCGCCGGGCGGTCCCGTCACGCCGACGACCTGCGGCGTGGACACCTCCCCCAGCGCCGCCAGAACGTCGTCGCGCCGAGGTCCCTCAATCAGGCTCAACAATCGGCCCGCGGCCCGGGTCGATCCCGTGCGCGCCGCCTCGATGAGCTCGTCGATGGTCATTGCCCCAGCCTAAGGAGTGCCGGCAGCGTGGCTGCACCGGTATGAGAATGCTATTCTCTCATTCCGAGAGTATGGATTGCACGAAGGGGATCAGATGCAAATCGCGGGTAGCTCGGCGATCGTCGTCGGCGGTGCGGGTGGACTGGGCGAGGCCACCGTGCGGCGTCTCCACGGCGCAGGCGCGAAAGTGGTGGTCGCCGATCTCGCCGACGACAAGGGCAAGGCGCTGGAGACCGAACTCGGCGTGCGCTATGTGCGCACCGACGCGACCTCCGAGGAGTCGGTCAACGCCGCGATCGCCGAGGCGGCCGCGCTCGCACCGTTGCGCATCTCCGTCGACACCCACGGTGGCCCGGCCAGCGGCGGACGCCTCATCGGTAAGGGCGGCTCGCCGCTGGACCTCGACGGTTTCAAGAAGACGATCGAGTTCTACCTGACCGCCGTGTTCAACGTGATGCGGCTGTCGGCCGCCGAGATCGCCAAATCGGAGCCGCTCGAAGAGGGCGCGCGCGGGGTGATCGTCAACACCGCATCGATCGCCGGCATCGAGGGCCAGATCGGCCAGCTGCCCTACTCAGCGGCCAAGGGCGGCGTGCTGGGCATGACGCTCGTCGCCGCGCGCGACCTGTCGCCGCTCGGAATCCGTGTGGTCACCATCGCACCCGGCACCATCAACACCCCGGCATACGGGCAGGCCGCCAACCAACTCGAACAGTACTGGGGCCCGCAGGTGCCGTTCCCCAAGCGGATGGGCCGCTCGACGGAGTACGCGCAGCTGGCGCAGAGCATCATCGAAAACGACTATCTCAACGGCGAGATCATTCGCCTCGACGGAGCACTGCGCTTCCCGCCCAAGTAGTTCGCGCGGGCTACTTCTTCTTGTTGAGGCGGGCGACGATCTCGCGGAAGTCGTCGGTCTGAAACGACTGCTGCTCGGCGGTGTTGGCGTAGTCGAGCACGGCCATCACGGCACGCTCGAGGTGAATGTTGAGCAGACGCTTGGTGCTCTCGACGGCCTGCCGTGGCAGTTCGGCCATCTTCTTCGCACAGGCGATCGCCTCGGCCAGCGGATCCTCGACGACGTGGTTGGCCAGCCCAAGCTCGGCGGCCCGCTGCGCCGGGATACGGGCGCCGGTCAACGCGAACTCCTTGGTGTGCAGCAGACTCATCTGCAGCGGCCACACCAGCGGCCCACCGTCGGCGGCGACCAACCCGACCTGCACATGCGGATCAGCAAGGTAGGCATCACTTTTCATGTACACGATGTCTGACAGCGCGACGAGGCTGCAGCCCAGCCCGACGGCCGGGCCGTTGACCGCAGCCACCACCGGGATGCGGCAGCGGACCATGCCCAACACGATGTCGCGGCCATGGCGCAGGCTTTTGTCGCGCAGGTCGGCGTCCTGGCGCAGATTCTCCAGATACGAGAAGTCACCGCCCGCCGAGAACGCCCGGCCGGCGCCGGTGATGACCGCCGCACGCGCCTGCTGGTCTTCGGCCAGTTGCGCCCAGATTTTCGACAGCCCGGTGTGCAGGTCGTCGTTGACCGCGTTGAGCGCGTCCGGCCGGTTCAGCGTGATGATGCGCAAGGCGCCGTCCGCCTGGACGTCGATTTCCGCTGGCATGTCGTACAAATCAGTTCCCTTCGTAATTCGCGCGAGCGCTCATCACACTCCCAATCCCAAAATTCGAGACGCGATGATGTTCTTCTGAATCTGTGAGGTACCGCCCATCACACTCTGCGCGCGGCTGTACATGTAGGCGCCGAACAGTTCGGGGTCGCCGGTGCCGACGGTCGCGAGTGCGGCATGGCCGACCGACTGCTCCACCCAGGTCATCAACAGCTTGTCGAGCGACCCCTGCGGGCCGTGGGTGATGCCGTCGAGTTGTTCGGAGAGCCGCCTGCGCACGTGCAGGCGCAGCATCTCGGTCTGCACCCAGGCCCACGCCAGTTCCTCGGTCGGGGTGTCTTGTGACCGAGACGCCAACTGACGCACCAGCTTCCCGTACCGAGCCGAGAACCCCAGCGTCGACGGTTCGCGCTCGTGGCTGACCACCGTCATTGCCAACTTCCAGCCGTCACCCGGTGCGCCGACCATGTTCTGTGCGGGCACCCTCGCCCCGTCGAACAGCACCTGGCCGAACTCCTTGGTGACACCGCTGATCATCTTCAACGGTCGCTGTTCGATACCGGGCTGATGCATCGAGACGATGAACGCCGAGATGCCCTTGTGCTTGGGCACGTCCTTGTCCGTTCGCGCCAGCACCAGACACCAGTCCGCCACGTCGGAGTAGCTGGTCCAGATCTTGTGTCCATGGATGACGTACGTGTCTGGATCGTGCTCACACCGGGTGGCGGTGGTGCTCAGCGACGCCAGGTCTGAGCCCGCTCCCGGCTCGGAGAACCCCTGGCACCAGCGTTCGGTGCCGTTGATCATGCCGGGCAGAAACCGTTGTCGCAGTTCCTCATCGCCGTGGTGGGACAGTCCGACGACCAGATAGCCGAGGCTGGGCCTGGCCGGCGCGCCCGCCTTGGCGATCTCCTCGTCGACGATGACGTCGTAGACCGGGGGAAGGTCCTGGCCGCCGTACTTCGCGGGCCACGACGTGCCGAAGAACCCCGCCTGATACAGCGCCCGATGCCAGGCGCCTTGCGCAGCCCAGTACTCGTCACCCGAAGTGGGAAACTTGCCCCGTTGCTCGGTCAGCCAGCCGCGCAACCGGTCGCGAAAGGCCGCTTCCTCGGGGGAATCACGAAAGTCCAATGGTCAGCTCCTCCAGCTTCACCGGCCACAACTCGGTGGCCGTCAGCACCCGACGCAGATACACGTGCGCCAGGCATTCCCAGGTGTTCCCGATACCGCCGTGCACCTGGATCGAGGTTTCGCACACAGTCAATGCCGCACGCGCACAGTAGATCTTGGCCACCCGCCCGGCCTCGATGGCTTCGGCGGCCGGCAGCTCGTCGACGGCCCATGCGGCGTGGCGTAACACACTGGTCGAACCCTCGAGCAACGCGAGGCTCTCGGCGAGCAGGTGCCCGACGGCCTGATAGGACCCGATGGTCGCGCCGTACTGCTCACGGACCTTGGCGTACTCACAGGCCAGTGTGTGCGTGCCGCGCGCCGCGCCGACGAGGTCGGCGCAGCTGACCGCGAGGGCCAGCGCGCGCCACCTGCCCACGTCGGCCTCGGAGAGCTCACCGAGTTCGGGTGGCGACTCGACAACTCCGGCAACGCTGTTGGTCAGGTCGACCGACGGCGGGTCCGCGTCAGCCGCCGACGGTTCGCGACCGAGAGCGCGTCGCAGGTCGTCGGCCAGGATCGGGCCGACGAAAGGCACGTCGACCAGCCCGCGGGCGAACTCCTCGGCGACGATGGCCACCTCGACGCCGGAGGCGCCGTCGGATCGCAAGGTGCGAAAGCCGGTGGCGGCCACAGCCTTCTCGAGTTTGGCGATCCGGCCCGCATCCTCGAGGTCTGCGACCGAGCCCGGCCCGAGATCGTCGGCCAGCTTGGCCGCGGCGTCCCGCAACTGCCGCTGTTCACTTGTCAGACGGACGTCCACTGACGCTCCTTCAACACTCGGCGCAACACCTTTCCGGATGGCAGACGGGGTATCTCCGATACGAAAGCCACGTGACTCGGGCGCTTGTAGGACGCGAGCCGCTCCCCCACCAATGCGATCAGGTCGGCGGCATCGACGGCCGCGGCGGTCTTGACGGCGGCGATCACCCGCTCGCCGTCGGACGCGTCGGGGACACCGAACACGGCACAGTCCTCCACCGCAGGATGGCCGTGCAGGACGGCCTCGATCTCGGCCGGCGCGACCTGAAAGCCGCGCACCTTGATCATCTCCTTGGACCGGTCGGTGATGCGCAACCAGCCCTGCGCGTCGAGGTGCCCGACATCACCCGTGCGATACCACCCATCCGAGAACGCCTCAACGGTCGCCGAATCCGGCAGATATCCGGCCATCGCCGAACCCGAGCGAACCTGGATCTCCCCGAGCTGCCCCGGGCCCACCGGCTCGCCGGTGTCCAGCGACACGATGCGCACCTCCACCCCGGCCACCGGCCGGCCGACGGTGTCCAACCTCGCGCTCTCGATCTCGTTACACGAGATCACGGGCAATTCACTGGCGCCGTACGCGGTCACCCAGTTCACACCCGCCCTGCGCGTGACGGTCTCCGCGACGCTCTCGGTCACCGGGGTGGCACACCACATCACGTACCGCAGTGAGGACAGGTCGTGGCTTTCGAGGTCGGGGTGCGAGGCCAGCGCCAACGCAATTGGCGCGACCGCCATTTCGATGGTGATCCGGTCGCGTTCGATGTGGCGCAGCATCTGGTCGATGTCGAACCGTCGGTGCAGCCGGATCCAGGCACCGGTCTCCAGCGCCATCACGATGTTGAGCAGCCCGAGGATGTGCGACGGAGGCGTCATGATCTGCATGCGGTCGGCCGCGGTCAGCTGCAACGCATCACGCCAGTGCCGCACCGCCACGGCCAGCGAACCGTGGGTGTGGCGGACCGCCTTGGGCATGCCGGTGGTACCGGAACTGAACACGAACACGGCATCACGGGCTGGGTCGGAGGCGGCGACGCGGCGCGGTCCCGGCGAGACCGGTTCGTCCAACTCCAGCATCGGCATGACATCGGCCAAAACCGGGTGATCGCCGACGGCGTGGGCCGGGTCGGTGAGCGCGAGCGCATGTTCGACCTCGGCCCGCTTCCAGGCCGGGCTCAGCAGGACCGCGGACGCACCGGACTGCCAGATCGCCCGCAGCGCGACGACGAACTCCGGTCGGTTCGACGACATCAGCGCCACCCGGTCACCCCGACGCACCCCACGCTGCTCAAGGACGGCCGCCATGCCGCCGGCCAGTGCGTCGAGTTGGGGCAGCGTGTACTCACGCTCCTCGAAGGCGAGCGCGATCGCCTCACTCACAGCTGCCCTCACTCGCCGTCGTAGGGTCGCACACAGATCCCGATGCAGTAGAGAATAGCGTATCACTTAAAGAGAATGATATTCTCTTTCTATCAGAATCGATATGCCAGGAGAGGCACCGATGACTGCAGAACCGGCACCGCACGCGTCCCCGGCCGACGACGCCGGACAGGTGACGATCGTGCAGGACCGCAAGAAGGTGTCGGTAGCCCGAATGGCCAACGAGACGCTTCTGGAAAGCGCGCGGCGGGCGGGGTTGTCTCCGCCGTTCTCCTGCGAAGCGGGCAACTGCGGAACCTGCATGGGCCGGATCCTCGAGGGCAAGGCCACCATGCGGGTCAACGACGCCCTCGAACAGGACGAGCTCGACGACGGATACATCCTGACCTGCCAGGCGGTTCCGGACACGGAGTCGATCAGCGTCACCTACGACGATTGAGACGATTGAGACGAGGCGCCGTGCTCGTCGATGCCCGGCGGCGGGCGGTATTGCGGTTCGTACCCGGTGATGCGGATCGGGCTGGCCACCAGCCGGAAATCGCCCGCCCGCACCACCACCTCCGGCGTCGCCTCGAGGGCTTCTGGCAGCGTCCGCACCGCGGCCACGGGTATCCCGAGCGGACGCAACCGCGACTCCCAACTCACAGCGGTGTCGGTGGCCAACGCCTCGGCCACCACGGCCAGCACCTCGTCGCGCCTGGCCGCCCGCTCGGCCATCGTCGGGAAGCCCTCGATCTTGGCCTCGGCGGCGAACGCCCGCCAGAACGCGTCATGGGTGACGAACAGCGCCAGGAATCCGTCGGCCGTCGAGAACAGTTGCGCCGGCACGTAATACGAGTGCGCGCCGTACGGGTAACGCAGCGGTGCGGCGCCGTCGTTCAGGTAAGCCGATGCACGGTAGTTCAGCTGCGAGAACATCACGTCGCGCAGCGACACGTCGACCTGGCCACCGCGGCCCGACACGATCTGGGCCACCAGCCCCAGCGCGGCGGCCAGACCGGTGGAGTTGTCGGCCGACGAATAGCCCGGCAGCGTGGGCGGCCCGTCGGGGTCGCCGGTCATCGCCGCGACGCCCGTCGCGGCTTGGATGACGTAATCGAACGCGGGATCGTCGCCGCCCTCGAGGCCGAAGCCGGTCATCGCCACACAGACGATCCGCTCGTTGAACCGGCGCAGCGAGTCATACGTCAGGCCCAGCCGTTTGATGGCCGACGGTTTCATGTTCACCAGCAGCGCATGTGAATCGGCGACCAACTCACCCAGCCGCCGCTGACCGGCCTCCGACCGCAGGTCCAGGACGACGCTCTGCTTGTTGCGGTTGAGGCTGGCGAAGTAGCTGTCGCTGACCTGGCGGGAGATCTCGCCGCCCGGCGGCTCGACCTTGATCACCTCGGCGCCGAGGTCGGCGAGCAGCATCGTCGCGTAGGGGCCGGCAAGCATGACGCCGACCTCGATGATGCGGATGCCCGCCAACGGCCCTGGGGTCACCGCACCTCCGCGGCGAGCTGCGAAATCACCTCTCGCGTGCGGTACTTCGACGCGATCAGTTCGTCGCGCGTCTCGCCGATCGGCAACAGACGGACGGACAGGTCGGTGACACCGGCGTCGGCGAACTGACGGAACCGCCGCAGGATCGCCTCCTCGTCACCCGCCGCGCAGAGGTCACCGACGTTACGGGCGTCGCCGCGGTCGAGCAGGCGCTGGTAGTTCGGCGACGTCTCCGCCTCGGCCAGAATGCGATTCGCGCGGTCTTTGGCGGCGTCGATCTCGGAGTTGGCGCACAAACACACCGGGATGCCCGCGACAATCCGCGGCGCCGGCCGCCCCGCGTTGTCGGCGGCCTTGGTGATTCGCGGCGCGATGTGCTCCCCGATCGCCCGCTCGTCTGCCATCCACAACACCGTGCCGTCGGCGAGTTCGCCTGCGATCTGCAGCATCACCGGCCCGAGGGCCGCGACGAGCACCGGCATCGGCGCTTCGGCGCCGAGCACGGTCGGGTTGTGCACGGTGAAGCTGGCGTTCTCCACGTCGACGTCGCCGGGGCCCGCAAGTGCCCTGTTGAGCACCTCGAGGTAGTCGCGGGTGTAGGCCGCCGGCTTCTCGTAGGCGATGCCGAGCATGTCGCGGACGATCCAGTGATGTGACGGGCCGACGCCCAGCGCCAGCCGGTTGCCGGTCCCGGCGTGAATGGACAACGCCTGCCGGGCCAACGCGATTGGGTGCTGCGTTTGCAGCGGCACCACGGCCGTACCCAGTTCGATCCGGTTGGTGCGCGCCCCCATCAAGCTGACCATGGTCAGGCAGTCGAAGTCGTTGGGCACCTGCGGCATCCACGCGGTGTCCAGACCGGCGGACTCCGCCCATTCGATGTCGTCGAGAAGCTTCTTGACCTTGCGGGCCATGTCGCCGCGCTCGGCGCCGATCATCACGCCCAGCCGCATATCAGTCCCCTACCCGCTCGGATGTCAACTTGCGAACCTCGTCGACCAGCACGTCCAGCGGCGTGCCGGTCGGGAACACCGCGGCGGCGCCGGCCTCCAGCAGCTTGGGTACGTCGCCCTGCGGGATGGTGCCGCCGACGACCACCGCGATGTCGCCCGCGTCCGCGGCGCGCAACGCCTCGACAGTACGCGTGGTCAATGTCAGGTGGGCACCGGATAGGATCGAAAGCCCCACCAGCGCAACGTCTTCCTGTAGAGCAACCGACACGATGTCCTCGATGCGCTGCCGGATGCCGGTGTAGATGACCTCGAATCCGGCGTCGCGCAGCGTGCGGGCGACGATCTTCGCGCCGCGGTCGTGACCGTCGAGTCCGGGTTTCGCGACGAGCACCCGGGCAGGCACTGACTGGGTCATCTAGAACACCACCGGCTGTTGGAATTCGCCCCAGACCGCCTTGAGCGCGGCAACCATCTCACCGACCGTGCAGTACGCGTTCGCACAGTCGATCAGCTTATGCATCAGGTTGTCGGTGCCCTCGGCCGCCTTCGACAGGGCCGCGAGGCTGGCCGCCACGGCCGCGGCGTCGCGTTCCGCCTTGACCTTTGACAATCGCTTGAGCTGAAGATCGCGGCCCTCCGGGTCCAGTTCGTAGGTCGCGATCTCCGGCGGCGGTTCGTCGACGACGAACTTGTTCACCCCCACCACCGGCCGTTCGCCTGATTCCACCTCCTGGTGGATCTTGAACGCCTCGTCGGCGATCAGACCCTGCAGATAGCCGTCCTCGATGCAGCGCACCATGCCGCCGTGGGCCTCGAGATCGCTCATAATCTCGACGATCTTCTCCTCGGTGGCATCGGTCAGCGCCTCGACGAAGTAGGAGCCGCCGAGCGGATCGGCCACCTTCGCCACCCCGGTCTCGTAGGCCAGGATCTGCTGTGTGCGCAGCGCCAGGGTCGCGGACTCCTCGCTGGGCAGCGCGAACGGTTCGTCCCATGCCGCGGTGAACATCGACTGCACCCCGCCCAGCACCGCGGCCATCGCCTCGTAAGCCACCCGGACCAGGTTGTTCTGTGCCTGCGGTGCGTACAACGAGGCACCGCCCGCCACGCAGCC
Source organism: Mycolicibacterium sp. XJ1819 (assembly GCF_053483675.1). Taxonomy (NCBI): domain Bacteria; kingdom Bacillati; phylum Actinomycetota; class Actinomycetes; order Mycobacteriales; family Mycobacteriaceae; genus Mycobacterium; species Mycolicibacterium sp. XJ1819. The sequence continues at coordinate 113,556 of NZ_JBEFST010000020.1, forward strand.
GAACCGGAACATCGACGCCTTGTCGGTCGATGCGCCGTAGCGCTCGCGCACGATCGTCGCCCAGCGCCGCCGGCCCGCCCGGTATTTGGCGATCTCCTCGAAGAAGTCGCCGTGCGTGTAGAAGAAGAACGAGATCTGCGGTGCGAACTGGTCGATGCTCATGCGGCCGCGTTCGACCACGGTGTCGCAGTAGGTGACCCCGTCGGCGAGGGTGAACGCCATCTCCTGCACGGCGTTGGCGCCGGCGTCGCGAAAGTGCGCCCCGGCCACGGAGATCGCGTTGAACTTGGGCACCTCGCCCGCGCAGAACTCGATCGTGTCGGCGATCAGCCGCAGCGACGGCTCCGGCGGCCAGATCCAGGTGCCGCGCGACGCATACTCCTTGAGGATGTCGTTCTGGATGGTGCCGGTGAGCTTGCCCCGCGGCACCCCCTTCTTCTCGGCCGCCGCGACGTAGAAGGCCAACAGGATGGCCGCCGTGCCGTTGATGGTGAAACTGGTGCTGATCGCATCCAGCGGAATGCCGTCGAACAGGATCTCGGCGTCGGCCAGCGTGTCGACCGCGACGCCGACCCGGCCCACCTCTTCACCGAACTCGGGATCGTCGGAGTCGTAGCCGCACTGCGTGGGCAGATCCAGCGCGACCGACAGTCCGGTACCGCCCTGATCGAGCAGGTAGCGGTAGCGCCGGTTGGACTCCTCGGGCGTCCCGAAGCCCGAGTACTGCCGGAATGTCCACAACTTGCCGCGATAGCCACTGGCGAAGTTGCCGCGGGTGAACGGATACGCGCCTGGCGCCGGCGGCTCACCGGACCGCTCGGCCGGCCCGTAGACGGGCTGGAGCGGTATCCCCGAGGGGGTCTGTACTGGGTCGCTCATCACTGGATAACGTACTTGCAGAAAATGAGAATGCCAATACCGCACGCCGGAAACACGCAGCGAGGAGAGCCCGCTGGATGCCTCACGGCCCGGTTGACAGGCCGGTACACAGCGATTATGGGACTTGCGTAAAATGAGAACGTCGCTACCGGCAGTTCAGCACGGCCGGTAGCATCGACCTGACTCGGCCGACAGGAGACCCATGACGAGCCAGCCCACCTTCTCCGACCGCACGCTCGTGGTGTCCGGTGGCAGCCGCGGAATCGGGTTGGCGATCGCACTGGGCGCCGCCGCGCGGGGCGCGAACGTCGTCCTGCTGGCCAAGACCTCCGAACCGCATCCGAGGCTGCCCGGCACCGTACACACCGCGGTGGCGGACGTGGACGCCGCGGGCGGCAAGGGCGTGGCGGTGGTCGGCGATGTACGCAGCGAAGAGGACGTGCAGCGCGCGGTGGACACCGCCGTCGAGCGCTTCGGCGGGGTCGACGCCGTCATCAACAACGCCAGCGCGATCGCGACCGAACCGACCGAACAACTGGCGGCCAAGAAGTTCGACCTGATGATGGACATCAACGTCCGCGGCACGTTCCTGCTGACCAAGGCGGCGCTGCCGCACTTGCGCAAGTCGTCGAACGCACACGTCATCACGCTGGCACCACCGTTGAACTTGAGTCCGCACTGGCTGGGCGCCCACCCGTCCTACACGTTGTCGAAGTACGGGATGACGATGCTGTCGCTGGGCTGGGCCGCCGAGTACGCCGAGGCCGCGATCGGTTTCGCCTGCCTGTGGCCGCAGACCTACATCGCCACCTCCGCGGTGGCCAACGCGCCCGGCTTCAAGGACATGATCTCCCGGTCGCGCGACCCGAAGATCATGGCCGACGCGGCGGTCGAGCTGCTGTCTCGGCCGCCGGGCGACGTCAACGGGCAGTGTTTCATCGACGCCGACGTGCTCACGTCGGCCGGTATCACCGATCTGTCCACCTACGGCGGGGGCGATGAACCCGTCCTTGATATCTTCGTCGACAAATCATGAGCATCTCCCTGCTGTTAGAGATGGCAGCCTCCAGCGAACCGGACCGCCTCGCCCTGGTGTCCGGCGAGATTCGCCTGACCACAGAGGAACTGAGCACGCTGGCCGACGGCGGCTCCGGCGTGATCGCCGCCTCGGGCGCCTCCCATGTCGCCTACGTCGGCACCGGCGGGGCGCTGCTGCCGCTGCTGCTGTTCGCCTCGGCCCGCGCCGGTGTGCCGTGCACGCCGCTGAACTACCGCCTCAGCGGCGACGGCCTGCGTGAACTGATCGACCGCCTGCCCCAGCCCCTGGTGGTGGCCGACGCCGAATACTGCGACGTGGTGGCGGGTGCCGGCAAACAGGTGATCGCCTCGGAGGAATTCCTCGCGGCCGCCCGCACCGGTGAACCGGCCGCGGAGTTCCCCGACCCCGACGACGTCGCGGTGGTGTTGTTCACCTCGGGCACCACCTCCCGTCCCAAGGCCGTCGAACTCACGCACAACAACCTCACCAGCTACGTCACCGGGACGGTGGAGTTCGCCGCGGCCGATCCGGCGGACGCCGCGCTGATCTGCGTGCCGCCCTACCACATCGCCGGCGTCGGGGCGGCACTGTCGAACCTGTATGCGGGCCGAAAAATGGTGTATTTGCGGCAGTTCGACGCCGCTGAATGGGTGCGGCTCGTCAACGAGGAAGGCGTCACCACCGCGACGGTGGTGCCGACGATGCTCGATCGGATCGTGTCGCAACTGGAGGCCGACGCGGTCGAACTGCCGACTCTGCGCAACCTCGCCTACGGAGGTTCCAAGGTCGCACTTCCGTTGGTGCGCAAGGCTCTGGGGTTGCTGCCCGATGTCGGCTTCGTCAATGCCTACGGGCTGACCGAGACGAGTTCGACGATCGCGGTGCTCACCCCCGACGATCACCGCCAGGCACTTGCCTCCGACGACGAAGCGCTGGCCAGACGCCTGGGCTCGGTGGGACAGCCGGTGCCGGGCGTCGAAGTGCAGATCCGCGCCGAGGACGGGACCGTGCTCGGTCCCGGCCAGACCGGCGAGTTGTTCGTGCGCGGAGACCAGGTGTCGGGCCGCTACGCCGAGATCGGCTCCGTGCTCGACGCGCAAGGCTGGTTTCCCACCAAGGACATCGCCATGCTCGACGAGGACGGATACCTGTTCATCGGCGGGCGCTCCGACGACACCATCATCCGCGGCGGCGAGAACATCGCGCCTGCCGAGATCGAGAGCGTTCTGGTGGAACATCCGCTGGTGAGCGACTGCGCGGTGGTGGGCACCGAGGATCCACAGTGGGGCCAGATCATCGTCGCGGTCGTGGTACCGGTCAAGGGCGCCGACCCGGATCCCGAGGAATTGCGCGGGTATGTGAGGACGCAGCTGCGAGGCTCACGCACACCCGATCGCGTGGTCTTCCGTGACGAACTGCCCACCAACGCGACCGGCAAGCTGTTGCGCCGCGAGCTCGTCGAAGAACTCACCGCCTCGAACTGTTAAAGGAGCCGCACATGGTCAAGAACGGCACTCGACTGAAGAGCCAGGTCTGCGACACTCAGGTGATCGTCGTGCGCAGCGCCGACAGCCTCGACGACCTCCGCGCGGGCGGGGTGCCGATGCTGCCACTGGACGCCGACGATTCGGCGAAATCCGCCGACGCCAAGCTCGATCCGGCGTTCTCCGACGGCAACGCGATGGGCAAACGCTACGTCGACGACAACGGTGCCGAGGTGCTGGTGACCAAGGCCGGCGCCGGCACCCTGTCGATCGGCACCACCCCGTTGGCGCTCAAGGAAGCCAAGCCGCTGCCGGCAAGCGACT
>NZ_JBEFST010000021.1:0-116516 GCF_053483675.1 Mycolicibacterium sp. XJ1819
GCTGCGGCCTTTCGAAACGCCGGTGCGTCCGTAGCCGACCGGTACTCGTTCGGTCAGCCGTTACGGCCGACGATCAAGTCCTTGATCTCAGCGAGATGCTCATCCACCGAGCCGAATCGGGCTCGGGTTTCCAGACGGAAATCGGCCAGTCCGGTCTCGACGGCGGTCAGACGTGTCGTGTGTTCGCGCTGGTTCATACCCAGCGCATTGACTGCCGCCAAGACGGCGCGGTAATCCCCCTGGGCTGCCTCCAGCGCAGAAATCCGCGCTTCGTGATCCTCAAGCATCCCTACGATGATCAGCGTAAGGCACGATGGCCGCGCCCCGGCCCCACCGGTGTCGCCTCGTAGAGTGGCCGAATGCGCAAGCATCGAGTCCTCCACCTCGCCCGGCAGGCCGCAGCGTTATTCGTCACGGCCGTCACCGCGGCTTCCACGCTCAACGGCTACCGGCCGCTGGCGCGTAAGGGCTACCCGTCGATCGTTTCGTTCGGGTTCGGTCTGGTGGTCAGCGAGTTCCCGTTGCAGACCCTGGTGAGCCAACTCGGTGGGCTGGCGTTGACCACTCGTCGCCTGACCCGCCCGGTGCGCGCGATCGCCTGGCTGGTGGCCGCCGTCTCGGCGATCGGTCTGCTGAACTTCAGCCGCGCCGGCCATCGGGCCGCGATTCCCCTGACCGAGGCGTTGGACCGCGGCCTGGGTGCCGATCGGCGCACCGACTCGAGGGGCCTGTGGCGTCGTCCCGCAGGCAGCGGCACCGCCAAGGCCCCGGGCGCCTTGCGGATGCTGCGCATCTACCGCGACTACGCCCACGACGGCGACATCAGCTACGGCGAGTACGGCAGCGCCAACCACCTCGACATCTGGCGTCGGCCCGACCTCGAGCCGAACGGGAAAGCGCCGGTGCTGTTCCAGATCCCCGGTGGCGCGTGGGTCACCGGAAACAAACGTGGACAAGCACATCCGTTGATGAGTCACCTCGCCGAGCTCGGCTGGATCTGCGTGGCGATCAACTACCGGCACAGCCCGCGCAATACCTGGCCCGACCACATCATCGACGTCAAGCGCGCGCTGGCCTGGGTCAAGACCCACATCGCCGACTACGGCGGCGACCCCGACTTCGTCGCGGTCACCGGCGGCTCGGCGGGCGGGCATCTGTCGTCGCTGGCCGCGCTGACGCCCAACGACCCGCGGTATCAGCCCGGCTTCGAAGAGGTCGACACCCGCGTTCAGGCCGCGGTGCCGTTCTACGGCGTCTATGACTTCACCCGGTTCGAGGACGCGATGCACCCGTCGATGCCGGAGCTGCTCGAGCAGATGGTCGTCAAACAACCGCAGTCGACGAACTTCGACACCTATGTCGACGCGTCGCCGGTGACCCACGTGGCCCCCGACGCCCCGCCGTTCTTCGTGTTGCACGGCACCAACGACTCGCTGGTGCCCGTCGAGCAGGCCCGGGGATTCGTCGCCAAGCTGCGCGACGTCAGCACCCAGCCCGTGGTGTACGCCGAATTGCCGTTCGCCCAGCACGCTTTCGACATGTTCGGCTCGGCGCGCGCCGCACACGCGGCGGTCGCGGTCGAGCAGTTCCTCGCCGAGGTCTACGCGAAGCGGCAGCAGACGTCGCGGCCGGAAGTCGGCACGGGCTGATCCTGGCGAGGAAAGCGGAGACCTGTCGGACCGCTGACGTAGCGTCGGCCTTGCTATGGCGAACCTTCACACCCGCGTCGCGCGGATTGCCGAGGCAGCCATGGCCGACCAGGGATTCGTCGGACCCGTCGATATCCTCGTCGGCCTGGGCTGGCTGGCGCAGATCAACGTCGATCACTGGGAGCGCGGCCGTTTTCCTGTGCTCAGCCGGCGCGTGACGGTCGAGGCCGACAAGATCACCGCGGCCCTGGCGGCGTTGCAGCAGTGGGCCCGAGACCGTGAATTGAAGCCGTCCGAGATCGAATGCAGAGATAAGCAATTGACCGAGGACGGCGACCCCGACACCGAACGCGCCTTCCGCACCCATTGGGGGCCGGCCTACGGGCCTGACCCCGTCTTCGAGCGTCCGCGCCACCGTCCGCAAGACATCGTAATGATCTCACCGCACGACGCGTTTGTCTGCGACGCGTGCGATGAACCCGGCGATCTACTCGTCAAGGACAAGAAGGGCACGTTGTGCTTGGAGTGCGCGGATCTCGATCATCTCGAGTTTCTGCCGTCCGGTGACGCGGCGTTGACGCGACGCGCACGCAAGGCCAGCCGTTTGTCGGCGGTGGTGGTGCGGTGGAGTAGGCGACGTAAACGCTATGAGCGGCAAGGGGTTCTGGTGGAGCCGGCGGCCATCGAGCAGGCCGCGCAGGAGTGCCTGTCCGACGCGGAGAAGCGTGCCCGCCGCAGGGAACGCGTCGAAGAGGATGTGCAGTTTCGTGGCGAGTTCGCCGAGGCTATCCGCCGACAATTTCCGGGGTGTCCGGCCGAGCGCGCCGAGGCGATCGCGTGGCACGCCGCGGCACGCGGCAGCGGCAGGGTGGGGCGAAGCGCGGCGGGGCGCTCGTTGGACCCCGAGGCGGTGTACCTCGCCGTCGCGGCGTCGGTGCGCCATGTCGACACCGACTACGACGATCTGCTCATGTCCGGTCACGACCGCGATTCTGCTCGCGCGCAGGTGTATCTGCGTGTCGAGGACGTGCTCAGCGCGTGGCGTAACGGAGTCGTGCCGCTCGACGGGCCCAGGTGAACTCGTCGTCGCTTCGGCGTCCGGTGCGCAATAGTTCGCACATAAGCTCAACTTGGGCGGCCGTCGACATACGCTAAAGACGCTACTCGCTCGCACGACGTCGGCAGCCCATGGAGGTCCTGTGATCCGCAATGCCGATGGCGGCACGGACTCTCCGTGGTCGCCGCGCGAAGCCGAGTTGCTCGGGGTGACGCTGCAACTGCTGCAGGAGCACGGCTACGACCGGCTGAGCCTCGACGAGGTGGCGACCACCGCCCGCGCCAGCAAGGCCACCCTGTACCGACGATGGCCGACCAAGGCGGAACTTGTGCTGGCCGCATTCGTCGAGGGCACCCGGCAAGCCGCCGTCGACCCCGACACCGGAACGCTTCGCGGCGATCTGCTCCGCCTCGGCGAGCAGATCCGCGCCCACGTCAGTGCGCATGCGAGCACCATTCGGGCCGTCCTCATGGAAGTCTCGCGAAGCGACAAGCTGGCCGCCATGCTGCAGGAGCAGTTCCTCGACCAGCGCAAAGCCCTCATGGCCCGTGTCCTCGCACGCGCCGTGGACCGCGGCGAGATCGACGCATCCGCGATCACCGACGACCTCTGGGACATGTTGCCCGGCTACCTCATCTACCGGTCCGTCCTCACCGGCCGGGCGGCATCGCCGCGCACGGTGCGACATCTCGTCGACACCGTACTCATCCCCAGCCTCAGCCGTCACAACTCCTGAGGCCCGGGAATCATCTCGCGCCTCGCACGGGTTGTATGGTCCGGTCCCGTACCGTACTGTCAACTTGGTTGATATGCGCCGCAGGCTGCCAACCGTCCGTCAACGCGTCATCGCAGGGTCGAAAGGGTCACGGATGCAGCGGTTTTCGATCGGAAACCGATTGATGCGACGATGGATGCTGCTGGTGGCGGTCTTCGTTATTGCGGTGGCCGGATTCGCGGTATACCGGCTGAACGGCATCTTCGGCAGCCATGACGTGACCTCGACCCCCAGCGGTGCCGCCAACGAAATCGTGCCGTTCAACCCCAAGCACGTGGTCCTGGAGGTCTTCGGGGCGCCCGGGGCCAGCGCGACCATCACCTATCTGGACGTGAACGCCCAACCGCAGCGGGTCGACGACGCGACGCTGCCGTGGGCGTACGACGCGACCACCACACAACCGGCGGTCTTCGTCAACGTCTCCGCGCAGGGCGACAGCGCATCGATCGGCTGTCGGATCACTATCGACGATGTTGTCAAGGACGAGAGAACGGTCGACGCATTGAATGCCTTCACCTTCTGCCTGGACAAGTCCGGATGAGCCAGCATCTCGCCGAGCATCCGACGACGACGGACACCGTCGCCAAGTGGATCCGTCGGCTCTGCGTTCCGATCGTGTTGTTCTGGGTGGCCATCGCCGCCCTGACCAATGCGCTGGTGCCGCAACTCGAGGTCGTCGGCGAGGAGCACAACGTCGCGTTGAGCTCCCCGGATTCGCCGTCGCTGCAGGCGTTTGAGCGCATCGGCGAGGTGTTCGAGGAGTTCGACTCCGACAGTGCGGCGATGGTGGTGCTCGAGGGAGACCAACCCCTGGGCGCTGAGGCGCATCGCTACTACGACGAGTTGGTCAAACGATTCAACGAGGACACCAGACACGTCCAGCACGTGCAGGACTTCTGGGGCGACCCGCTCACCGCGGCGGGATCACAGAGCCCCGACGGGAAGGCCGCCTACGTTCAGGTGTTCCTCGCCGGCAACCAGGGCGAGGCGTTGTCGCTGGAGTCGGTCGACGCGCTGCGCGACATCATCGCCAAAACGCCTGCGCCGCCGGGTATCCATGCCTACGTCGCCGGATCTGCGGCACAGATCGCCGATCAGTTCCAGGTGGGCAACGAAAGCACCGCGATGGTCACGATACTGACCATCGGGGTCATCGCGATCATGCTGCTGATCGTCTACCGCTCGTCGGTGACCATGATCGTCGCGCTCATCACGGTGCTCGTCGAGATGTCAGCGGCGCGCGGTATCGTCTCGTTCCTGGCGAATAGCGGAGTCATCGGCCTGTCGACGTATTCGACGAACATCCTCACGCTGCTGGTCATCGCTGCCGGTACCGACTACGTGATCTTCCTGCTCGGCCGATATCACGAGCGGCGCAACGAAGGCATGGACCGGGAGGCCGCCTTCTACGACATGTACCGCGGAACCTCGCACGTGATACTCGGCTCCGGGCTGACCATCGCCGGCGCGGTCTTCTGCCTGTCCTTCACCCGCCTGCCATACTTCCAGAGCCTGGGAATTCCGGCCGCGATCGGGATGCTCGTCGCGCTGGCAGCGTCGTTGACGTTGGTGCCCGCGGTGCTGGTGGTCGCAGGCCGGTTCGGTCTGCTGGAGCCCAAACGCCAAACCGCCAAACGAGGTTGGCGACGGATCGGCACGGCGATCGTGCGGTGGCCCGCGCCGATTCTGGTGGCGACGATGGTGCTGGCGCTGGTGGGTATCGCCTCGTTGGCGGGTTACAAGGTCAGCTATGACGTCAGCCGGTACATGCCCGGTGATGCCCCGTCCAACGTCGGATACGCCGCCGCCGAGCGTCACTTCTCCAAAGCACGGCTCAATCCCGAACTGGTGATGATCGAAGCCGACCACGATCTGCGCAACCCCACCGACATGATCCTGTTGGAACGCGTGGCCAAGGCCGTCTTTCATACCGACGGCGTCGCTCAGGTGCAGTCGATCACCCGGCCGCTCGGCACACCGCTGGACCACACGTCGATCCCGTTTCAGATCAGTGCGCAGAGCGCCGCGCAGATCAACAGCCTCCCGTTTCAGAAGGACCGCGCCGCCGACATGCTCAGACAGGTGGGCGTCATCAACGACTCGATCAACATCCTGCGCCAGCAGTACGCGTTGCAGGAGCAGTCCAGCGCGATCACACACGAACAAAGTGAGGCGTTCGCGCAGACGGTGGCCACGGCGCAGGATCTGCGCGACAAGATCGCCAACTTCGACGACTTCTTCCGGCCGCTACGGAATTACTTCTATTGGGAGCCACACTGTTACGACATCCCGATCTGCTGGGCGCTGCGGTCGCTGTTCGACGCGCTCGACGGCATCAACGAGTTGACCGACCAGCTGGCCAACGTCTCCGGCAGCATCGCCAAACTCGATGAGTTGCAGCCCAAACTGCTGGCGCTGATCCCGCCGCAGATCGCCTCGCAGGAAACCAACCGCGACCTGACGATGACCAATCACGCCACCACGTCGGGTCTTTACGATCAGACCGCCGCGGCGCTGGAGAACGCGACCGAGTTGGGTGCCGCATACGACGCGTCGGACACCGACGACTCGTTCTACCTGCCGCCGGAGGCCCTCGACAACCCGGAGTTCCAACGAGGGCTGAAGTTGTTCCTCTCGCCGGATGGTAAAGCCGCGCGCATGATCGTCACGCATGACGTGGATCCGGCGACGCCGGAAGGTATTTCGCATATCGAGGCGATCAGGCACTCCGCGAAGGAGGCGGTGAAGGGGACGCCGTTGGCGGGCTCGAGCATCTACATCGGCGGGACGGCGTCGACGTACAAGGACATCGCGGACATGGCGCGCTACGACCTGATGATCGCGGCGATCGCCGCGCTCAGCCTGATCCTGCTGATCATGATGTTCATCACGCGAAGTCTGGTGGCGGCGCTGGTGATCGTGGGCACCGTGACGTTGTCGTTGGGGGCGTCGTTCGGGCTGTCGGTGTTGGTCTGGGAACACATCCTCGGCATCGAGTTGTATTGGGTGATATTCCCGTTGGCCGTCATCCTGTTGTTGGCCGTGGGGTCGGATTACAACCTGCTGCTGGTCTCCCGGTTCAAGGAGGAGATCCATGCCGGCATCAACACCGGGATCATCCGGGCGATGGCCGGTAGCGGATCGGTGGTCACGGCGGCGGGTCTGGTGTTCGCGTTCACCATGGCGTCGTTCGTTTTCAGCGAGTTGCGTGTGCTGGGGCAGATCGGCACCACGATCGCGTTGGGGTTGATCTTCGACACGTTGATCGTGCGGGCGTTCATGACCCCGTCCATCGCCGCGTTGCTCGGCCGGTGGTTTTGGTGGCCGGTACGGGTGCGTCAGCGGCCAGTGCCGCAGAAGTTCAGCGGCGACTCCCGACAGATGGCGCTGTTCTGATTCATCGTTGCGCGCTGGTGCCCTTTCGGGAGCTCCTCGCCGAAATCTGCATCAGGCCTGTGATTCGGGCGGGCTCACGACCCTTGGGCAGATTTCGCGGTGGTTGACCAGGGGGGTATGCGATCGGACAAATCGACGCTCATCCCGTCGATCCTTTCCTCACGACCAGCCACGCTTCGCCGTCACCCTCACCCGCCGCGATGGTCTGCAGCTGAGCGAAGGCGGTCGTCAACTCCCCTGGCGCCACCCGGAATCTCCCCGGACCGGCGCCGACGACGCTCTGCGCCGAGATCGCCAGCAGCCCGCCGGGGGTCAGCCGCTCGATGATCGGCTGGTCCAGTCGGCGGTCCCGGAATCGGTGGCAGATCACCATATCGACGGGCGGTCCCGAAGGCAGGCCGAGGTCGAGATCGACGATGTCGAACCGGCAACGATGGCCGACCTCACTGCGCGCAGCCAGATCTTGCGCCGCGGCGATGGCCGTCGGTGAGATGTCGACTCCCCATACCTCCATGCCGCGGCGGGCAAGCCAGACGCTGGCCATCCCCAGCCCGCAGGCCAGGTCAAGTGCCCGTCCCTCGGTCGGGAACTCTTCCTCGAACGGGGCGAACACGGCGGGGATGCTCACGGCTTCAACGGACGGCGCCACACGACTTCGGTAGCGCTCCTCCCAACAAACGCGGTCCTGCTCACTCATCGCGGTCAGAGTACGCAGGTGGGTAGTGCGGACGGCCGACGATTTTGGCGTCTTCCGGCTACCGTGACCCTGTGTTCGGTGCAGGCACCTCCCCACGACCGGAATTGCGTCGACCACCGCGGGACGAGCTCGCGGTCTACCGAGTCCGCGTCGACCTCGACCACGCCCGGCCGCCCATCTGGCGTCGGCTCGATCTGCGTTCCGATCTGACGTTGGACGTGCTGCATCGAGTCCTGCAGGCGGCTTTCAGTTGGGACGACTATCACCTGCACCGATTCTCGGTGGGCGGTGGTCCGTTCGATCCGGGCAGCCAGGTGTTTCTGTGCCCCTACGACGCCGACGACCCAGAATTCGACGACGACGGCGGCCCGCGTGCCTCACAGGTGCGGCTGGACGAGACGTTGCAGGACGCCGGCGATCAACTGCATTACCTCTACGACTACGGCGACATGTGGGAGCTGACGCTACAGCTCGAGCAGGTGACGCCGGCACTCGACGATGCCCCCACCGCGGTCCTGGTGGACGGCGAACGTGCGGCACCGCCGGAGGACTGCGGCGGGTTGACCGACGCCGAGCAGCTTGCCCAGGTTCTCGACGATCCCGCCCTGTTCGACGCCGACAACGTCAACGCGGCGCTGCGGACCCCGTTCTTCCTTATACGCGAGGCTGGTGTCGACGCCCGCCTTGCCGATCTGGTGTATCGGCTGGAACCCACACCGGCCGGCGCGGGCTTGGCGACGCGGGCGGCACGGCTGGTCTCGGAGCCGACGACGTTGGACGATGCTGAGGCGACGGCAGCGTTGCGCGCGTATCAGTGGTTTCTCGATCGGGCCACCGACGGTGGAATTCCGTTGACATCGGCCGGCTACCTGAAGCCGACCGATGTGGCGGTGGCGACGGAACTCCTTCCAGCGATGGGTGATTGGCCAGGCGGTAGTGATCGCGAGGTGCATTGCCCTCCGCTGCTGCATTTCCGCCAGACGCTTCAGTCGCTGGGGCTGCTGCGCAAGAAAAAGGGCGTGCTGCTGTTGACAAAGGCCGGTGCCGCCGCTCAGCGTGACCCAGCGATGCTGTGGGATCACTTGGCTCGCCGGTTGACGCCTGCCGATGAGAGCACGTTCGAAGGCCAGGCGAGCTTGCTATTGCTTGCGTATGTGGGCAGCAGCGCAGACGGCGCCTTGCCCTTGGACGAGATCGCCGCTGCGCTGACCGAACTCGATTGGCGGCATGCGGACGGTGACGTGGTCCGGGAGGGCGTTCTGTACTGGCTGCCGGCGTACCTCGCGCTCGTCAATGTCTCCGACCGGCCCAGGGTTTGGGCGCAACGCCACTGGATCAGTCCCGCGGCGTCCGCTTTGGCGCGGGCGGCATTGCGTCGGGACTGAGGCGGCCCCTACGACGCGTGGGTCCCGAAGTCTTCGCGCCATCGCGCCGCTTGTTCCAGCACCTCCCGTTTGTATGACTGTGCCGTCAGTCAGTCATCCGGACGCCAATGCCTGCAGCTTCTCCGCGAGTTCTGCCAGCTCCAGATCTCCCTGGGTGGCAACGGCATTCATGAAGTTCTCGGCCTCGTCGACATCGAAGTCGGGGTCCAACTCGATGCCATTGAGGTACAGGAACGTCCATGCGGCGGCCCAGGCGGTGCGCTTGTTGCCGTCGATCAACGCATGATTGCGCGCCAGGGATTGCAGCATCGCCGCCGCCATGGTGGACAGGTCGGGATAGGCGTCGACCCCGAAGGCGGTGGCCTGGGGACGCGCCACCGCCGCATCGAGCAGGCCATAGTCGGCCACCCTCAGCTCCAGACCGACGGCTGCGGCGCCAGCGACGAGAATGTCGTCGCGATCCAGGTATTCGGTCACGCCAGGCGACGATTGAGCTCTGCGCTGCGCTCTGCGATGATCCGCGCACCTTCACGCACGCGGCGCTTGTGATCGCTCGCGGCGTCGAGGGCGGCGCGGTGTACGAACGCGCGCAACGACAGGTCACCTTCCGCGGCTGCCTTGCGCAGCTGCTCCATCTCGTCGTCACTGAAGCTGACGTTCAATGCAGGCATGCTTCGACGGTACCAGATTCAGTACTGAATCCAGTACCAAGCGAACAGTGGCCTATGCCGCCACAGCTTCGTAGACCGCGGCCTCGAACGCCAGGATCGTCTGCACCATGTTGGCGTCGAAGAACGGCAGCAGCTGTGTGGCGATCACCGCGCCGACTCCCGCATTGCGGTCGATCCAGAAGAAGCTGTTGAACAGTCCCGACCAGTCGGCCGAGCCGGCGCTGCGCATGCCGGGCAGGTCGACCAGGTACAGGTGGAAGCCGAGGCCCCAGCCCTGCGGAACGTCGAGCAGCTCGACGGGGTTGGCCAGCTCGGGGATGGTCGGCTCCATCGTCTTGGGCAGCACTGCCCCGTCGAGGTGGTCGCGCAACGCGAGCTCGACCGTCTCCTCCTTGAGGATGCGCGTGCCGTCGAGCTCGCCGCCGTTGAGCCAGGCGCGCACGAACCGCCCGTAGTCGGCGATCGTCCCGTAGGACCCGTGGCCGGCGGCGTCCCACTCGGAGACGGCCGGCAGGTCACGGGCGGTCTCCACGAGGTTGCCGTCGGGCGCCCGGAAGCGGATGGGCAGCAGCCGCGCACGCTGCTCGTCGCTCGGGGCGAACGTCGAGTCCGTCATGCCGAGCGGCGCGTAGACGTGCTCGGCGAGGTAGTCGGCCAGAGTCTGACCGCTCACCGCCTCGACGACCATGCCGAGCCAGTCGGTGCTCAGGCCGTACTCCCAGACGGTGCCGGGGTCGTGGACCAGCGGCGCGCTGAGACTTCGCTTGATGCCCTCCAGCGGGTTGGGAAAGCCCCGTTCGGTGCAGTAGGTGAAGAGCTTCTCGTTGAGGAAGTGGTAGCCGCAGCCGGCGGTGTGGTTCATCAGCTGCCGAACGGTCGCCTGGGTCTTCGGTGCGCGCAGCACGGGCTCACCGCCCTCGAAGCGGTCGAGCACTTGGAGCTCGCCGAACTCGGGCACGATCGAGGGGACGGGTGCGTCGAGCTGGACGCGGCCCTGTTCGACGAGCTGCAGCGCCGCGGTGGTGGCGACGGCCTTGGTCATCGATGCGTTGCGGAACATGGTGTCGGGCTTGGCATCTCCGGCTGAGCCCTGGTACAAGACACCGTCGCGACCGACAACGGTGGCGGCGATGCCGTGCAGCGCTCCGTCAGCCGTCACGCCGCTCAGCAGGTCGTCGATGCGCTCGAACCCCATCGGAAGCTCCTTTGCTCTGCGAATATGCGGGCCATCATCGCACGGGTCACGAGGTACGCCCGGCGGAACCGAGTCGCCGTCAGCCCTGGGGAGGGTCGAAGGGGATGACTTCGCCCCGGTTGATCGACACCCAGTCGCGGGCCTGCAGGTATGGGCGGAAGGTGTCGGTGATCGCCTGTTGGTCGGCGGGTGTCTTGGGGCGCTGCAGCTCGTAGAGATGTGGGAACTCCGTCCACGCGACGACGGCGTCCCACAGTCGCACCGCCGCCTCGGCGGCCGGTGGATCGATGAGCACCGGCCCGAACAGGCACTGCCCGTCCGGGAAGAACAAGGTAGGCACCCCGTAGCCGCCGGCGTCGACGACGCGCTGGTGGTCGGCCATCACCTCGTCGTTGGTCGCCGGGTCGGCGATGGCCTCGTCCACCAGGCCCGGATCAAAACCGAGTTCCGTCAGAAGGGTTCGGGCGACGTCCTTTTCGTGGGGTTTGAGCCCTTCGACGTGCAGGGCGCGGGCCGCGCGTTCATACCAAGCGTCGACATCCGCCATGGACTGGCGGCGCAGCAGCGCCCCGATGCGCATCATCGACCAGCCGTAGGACCACTCCCGTTCCCACGGGTGCTTCTTGCCGTCCTGACGGTTGATCTCCTCGAGGCTGAAGAAGCGCCAGTTCACCTCGAGGCCGGTGTGATCACGCACCTCGCGGATCCATCGCGACGTCTGGTAGGCGAACGGGCACATGATGTCGAAGTGAAAGTCAACGACGACAGGACGATTGATCACATCGGGACCTCGGATTGGGCGGCACGGTTGGTAGTGATTCTGCCAGCTGAAGTCGCTGGTCCCAACCATGGCCGGCGCGGCCACGGCGTGCGGGTTGCAGGCAGAAAAATTTCTGCGCCGCTGGGTGTCGCAGGAGCGTTAGGGTTGATTCGCCTGGGACGAGACTTGCGAGCTAGCAACAATCAAGGGAGACTCGATGCTTGTCGATCCGGAAGTGCTCCGTGCATTCGCAGGACAGGTCAGTGCAGCGTCCGAGGGCATCCAAGGCACCGATGTGGGCGCCAAGGCAACGACATCCGCAGATGGTCTTGTCGCGTCCACCACACAGTGGGCAATGCGCCTCGTCGGCGAGCATTTGAGGCAGCAAGCGAATGCGATCGCCACGAATGTCGATGACATGGGGGCCGCCGTTCGTGGTGCGGGAGACCGATACGAAGTTGTGGACGGCGCCCTCGCGGGAACCTTCGACGGTCTGTTCTGATCCGGTGCTGCCCTCACGCCCCCGCTTACAAGCGTGGAATCCCGATTCGATGACGCCCGCCGCGTCGGCGTTACAGAGTGCAGGCCGATCCGTTTACAGCACGGTGCGAGCTCTTGACGATGGAATCGACCGGACGTCCGTGGCGCACACATGGTCGGGTCAGGCGCATGACGCGGCAACGGCGATGTTTGGCCGCGCGACCCATACGACCTCTGAGTTCGCTCACTACACGGAAGCGGTTGCGACAGCGCTGAAAAAGGGCAGCGGATCGATCGAAGACGCCCGCGCAGCCTTGCTGGGTCACGCGGAGAAAGTAGATGCCGGCGCGCTGCACGTCACGGACACGTGGGTCGTGCTCATCAAGCCTGCCCGGGTTTCAGCCGAAGAGGCGGCCAGCCTGCTAGCGCAGGCGGAGGCCGAACAGAAGGAGATCAACCGCCTACTGATCGCCGTCGGCGACGCGGATAACGCAACCGCAGAGTCGGTGCAGGCTGAGGCTCAAGATTTCGGCTTCGCTCTGCCCAGGCCGAGTGACTTTCCGGGTCTGGATCCCGTATCTGGGGCTGCCAGACCCGCTGACGATGTGCCGGATCCGATGACGCTCAATGGGCTCATCCAGCAGGGTGTCGTCCGAGATAACGACATGGCGCAGACGGTTCGGGAGAGCCGCGAGTGGGTCACAGAAGACGGCCAGGGGCGGACGACGCTGATGATGATGGACGGCAGCAGACACGAAATATATGAGTGGAACGATTTCGCCCCGTGCGTCGAGGACACCTACTACGACAAGCACGGCAACGAGGTTTCCAACACGTTCTCGCAGGACAAGACCAACTACGACGGCACGAAGTACACATCCATCAGATTCTCCGATGGCACCGAAGTCACGATGACGCAAACTCCAGACGGAAAGACCACCGGGGGTGTGACGGCGCCCGACGGTCGCCATGGTGTCCTACCGGACGAATTCTTCACTCACCCGACGCTCACCCTTGTCGGCGGTGCGCTCACAGGACTGGGAGAACAAGCCAAACGTGGAATCCCGATGCTTTCACCACAGTCGGTTGAAAACCTTGGAAAGGCGGCCAAATTCGGTGGGCCGGCGCTAGGTGTGGCGACAGCACTTTACGAGACTGTGACGGCGAAGACGTTCTACGACGGCTGTGTCGCTGCCATTTCCGGTGGCGCGAGCGTTGTCGGCGGCTACGGTGGTGGCGCAGCAGGGGCCGCAACGCTTTCGGCACTTGGCGTTCCGCAATTGGCACCGGCTGCCGCTGCAACCGGAAGCGTCCTCGGTACATGGACTTTCGGATATGTCGGCGGAATCATCGGCAATATCGTGTGTCCCAAATGAAGCTGCTGCCCATCGCGATCATCGGCACACTGTTCTTCGGACCCATCGGGCTTTTAGCGGCGGTTTGGGCAGTCATCAACATTGGACGGGGTGAGTACCTGACAGCCGTTGTATCGCTAGGGGTCGCAATGTTCGGCCTGGGTATTATCGTCCCCTTTGCCAAGGCCGTTCCAGGAAAGCTGACCCCACGCGGTGACTTCGACAACGAGGGGACAACTATTCGGCCGGATCGATACGTTGACATACCTATCCAGATCGCGCTATTTGGTGCAACGGTAGCCAGCGTTTTGTACGTGATATTCGGACACACTGGGGTACTGGACATTCCAATGCCAAAGCAGATGCGCTTATCCCTTCCGTTCAGCAGCGCGGCGATCGCAGTCATGGGGGTGCCAATGGTATGGAGAACGTTCCGCCGCGGCTGCTTGCATTACCTGCGTTTGACCCCCCTGGGTTCACGTTCGTGCATGGATGGCGACCTGAGGGCGGTGACTGGGCGCGGGTCGTAGACGTCACTGATGCCTCCCCGAATCGGTCGGCACCATCATCGAGCGCAATAGTCGTGGTGATGTCCGACGAGGACGTGCTGACAATGCCAGCGGCGTCCTTCACCTCAGAGGAGCGACGTCTGCGGGAGCTGGTCCGATTCTATTGGCAGAATCCGGATCATCGCGACGAACTGACGGACGGTCAGGCACTCAAGCGCCTGGCTGAAGGTCGATTCGAGTAAGGTGCGCAACAAGACTGAGCAATATCTATCCGACCAGATAAAACCTGCTCGGATCAATCGGAACCGATGGGCCGAACGGGATTGATGTCAAATCCCGCCAGGCTCGCCCAGATTAGCGACTGAAGGGTGCACCACTACCGGATATCCGTGGCGCAACGCGGCCACCGATGGCGCCGGCGTGAGCACGGTCGCTTCATCGGCACCAAAGGCCGTGAGTGCGACAGGGTCGCTGTATCCGGTCGGTTTCCACCGATGCGACCAGCCTTGCCACAGCAGAAGCATCTCATCGTCCGCAGCGACGAATGTGCCATCAGGTAGCGAGTCGATGCGCGCTCTCGGACGGGTGGCCTGGCTACGGAAGCTAGCCAACAGGTCGTCGAGATCGTTCGCGTTCTTGATCCTGGTCGGGTATGCCGATCGCACTGCGCTGAAGTAGTCGCGGTAGCGGTTACGACGGCATGTGAAGCAGGGCCTGTGCCCAGCCGCGAGCGCGACCGCCTCATCGAAAAAGAACAGCTTCTCGTACTTCCTCGGCTGCTTCAGCTCGCGCGGAAAGTTGAGTTCGCACACCAGCCACGTGGAACCGTATGAACGGTTGCCCATGAAAATGCCGCGTGTCGGTACCGCAATAATCTCACCTCTCGGTGTCACCCGGTTACACCGAGTCTGGCGGTGCGTCGGAGTTGTCACCTGTCGTTGCGGCGCCAACGGAGGTGAGGATGTGAGCTCATGGCGCGGGTTCCTGTGGGGAGTTGGCCATATGGGCTCAAGATCATCGACTGTGTCTGTGCCGTCGGAGATCTTGTCTGCGAAGCGCATCGCGAGCTTGTAGCGTTCGGCCACCGTGTCTTCGAACCTGAAACATGGCCGATTGATCCACTGTTGGCGGCCTTGCGCGCTCGGCGTGAGTGCGAATCTCACCCTTCGCCAATCAACGGTCGCTGTCCGCCGCGCTTTGTCCACGTGTGTGACCACGCCCAGCGCGTGAACGCGGCCTACTAGGTCGACAGAGTCCCACGACGCCACGACGATACCGTGGTGTGGCGCCAGATCCCGCAATATGCGGCCTTCCGACAGATCAAGCACGGCACTGTCCAGGATGGCGTCGGGGCCGCCGTAATCCGCTGGATCCAGTCGCCAGAAAGTGTTGGTAGTCAACCTATGCACCCTCCGTGTAGGTACTGTCTGGCAGCTCGCGCGCCGACGCCGTCGGCAGGTTGAGCCGGTGCGCAAGGTCCGGACCGCCCACTGGGCGTAAGAATTCAGGGTCGCCGCACACGACGAGTTGGTCGCGGGCACGGGACAATCCGACGTATAGACGTTCGCGAGAGCGTTCGAAGGCGGCCTCCTCGTTGACGACCAGCACGACCGCGCGGCGTTCAAGTCCCTTGAAGCCCAGCACGTGTCCGTAGAAGACCTGCTCGGTGTCCCAGAAGCTATCCCAATAGGCCTTATGTCCGCCCTTCTGGCGTTCGACCTGCTCAGGATGTCGGCTACCGGTCGTCAACAGCGCGACATCCTCAGGGCGCCAGCCTTCCTCGAGGAGACGCTCGACCTCGTCGTCGCCGGCCACCAGGGCATCCTCTCGCGCACAGGCGACGAACTTGACCGCCGGCCCTTCCCCGCCCAGGAATCGCATCGGATGATCGACGAGCGGCTGAAATGCGTTGGCGATCTGTCGCGTGTTGCGCAGGTTGTGATCGAGCAGGAGCGATACCAGCGGAACTGGCGGCGCGCCATGGCGGTCGAAGACGCGCTGACCTTCGTCGGTGAAGAGGTAGATGCCGCCGGTCTCCTCGTCCTTGAGCGCGGTCAGCAGCGGATCCCACCACGAGTCTGCGAAGTCCTGGGCCTCGTCGACGACGATCGAGTCGAACCGGTGTCCGGTCGCGAGTTGTGCTGCCAATTCGGTCATTTGCAGCGGCAGGTCGTGCTCCCAGAACTGCACGGTCGCGTCGGTGCGCACCGACTCGTCCGGGCCTTCGGGAGCACCCCACAACTTGCCCAGGTCGTGAAACTCGCCCACGTAGGCGGGTTGGTGGCGCCGCGGCCAGGTGGCGCAGATGCGTTCCAGATAGGAGGCCAGGCCGTGCGAGTAGCAGACCAGCGCGAAGCGCTGACCTTTCGCCGAGAGGCGGCGAGCCTGCTCCATCGCCAGGAACGTCTTGCCGCTGCCCGCTCCTCCGCGGATCTCGACGCGGTTGAGTAACTGGATGGCGTCGAGGATGACGGCCTGGTGTTCGGTCAGCGCGTCCGCGGAGTCCTCGTTGGCCAACGCCCGTGCGACGATGCTGCGCTGCGGTAATCCCCTGCCGCTCAAGGTGATTGTGAGCTGATCAATACCCTGGTGGGTGAGCAGCGGTCGGTCGAGTTCCTGTCGGACGAGCACGTACTTGAGTCTGTCGACCAACGTCGGGAGGTCGTCGCGGTCGATGACCTTCCAGCGCGGGCACTCCGGCAGGGCGAAGTCGGTAGCGATCTCGGCGTTGGGAAACACGACGACGTGGTCCCAGCGCAGCCGGCCCTGCGTCCAGCGGTCGTCCTTCTCGACGAACTCGCGAAGCGCGTAGCAGGCCTCGCGGGCCTGGCGCACCGGGTTGATCTTGTGTTCATGACCGCGGCGACGCTGCCACCAGCTCTCGCCGTCGTGCCAGACGTCGCCGCCTTTGACCTCCAGGCAGACGATGCCCGCGCCCTCGATGGCGACGACGAAGTCGACCTCGTGGTCCTTGAGGTGATCGGTGACACGCTGACCCGGGATCACCGCGTCATTGGGTTCGAGCTGCTCAAGCAGGCACTGATAGACCCTGCGTTCGGCGGCGTTCGCGAGCCGGGGTGTTTCCTCGGGAGTGATCGTCATCGTGCAGGCCCCATGATCTTGAAGGGTAGATCCGCTGGACGATAAATATGCGGGATGCGGTTCCGCTGATAGGCCGGACGCGCAGTTGGCGGACTGTTGACGGACGGTTTTCGACCGCTAGCCGGCTCTCGAGTATCAGTTTCCCGTTACGCAGCCCCGCAAGCTCGTCCGTCCCCACGCCACATGGTGCACCCCGGCGAACGCCAGCGCGCAGCACGCGGCAAGGCTGCCTGACCCTACGGCTGCCAGATAGTGTCCTGCTGCCGCCCACCGAACGGCGTACATGAACGGCAGTCCAGTAAACAGAAGGGCTCCCGCGGTGAGCCATGCCAGGCGGCGGCCGCTTGCGGCCCATCCCACCGGCTGCGGCAGTCCCACTATGGACAAGCGATCTCCCCGAGCATCTCCCCCAGCTCGTCTCCGGCAATGACGCCTGCGAACGCACCTACGATAGCGAAGAGCGGAACCGCTACGGGCGCAACACCCGTCGCCGCAGCCAGCGCCGCCCCGCCCTTGGCTAGGCCCCAACTTCCGAGGCCGCTGCCGGCACCTCCGACCGCCGCCACGCACGCGTCATGAGCGGTCTCGGCCATCAGCATGTCGAACACGGTCGTTGCAAAGGTCAACGCCGGGCCACCGAATTTCGCTGCTCTGCCGACCTTCTCGACAGACTCGGCAGTTAGCATGGGCAGTGTTCCACCCCTGCCGACCTGTGCTTCCAGCCCTGCCATGTGCGAGGTGATACTCAGCGACAAGTTGTCGACCAGCTCGACCGGCACCGCAACATGGTGTCCGCCGGCCGCAGTGAACCCCGCAGTGCTATGGCCCGTGGGGTCCATGGACATCGTGAAGTTCGATCCGTCCGCCCACGTGAATGACGTGTAGTCGCAATCGTTTCCGAGATCTCGCCACGAACTGGCACGCGAGATCTCCACGCCCTTCCTGTCGTACTGGGTAATCGAGAAGAAATCCTGCCGACTCGGCCAGTCGAACGGGTCGTATTTCGTGATGACATGACGACTTCCGTCCTGCATCGTCATCGTCGTCACCTCGTCACCGTACTCATTCTCCGATTCGGCGACCTCGCGCACGCTCAGCGCCATCTCGTGGTCGCGCAACGCCTCCTGCTGCAGCACTCCCAACGGATCGCGTGGATCGGTTACCTCATCTGCCGGCGGCGTCGCACCCGACAGAGCGAACAGCACCGAAATCGGATCCGTTTCCGCCATGCCGAACTGATCCATCGCTGCCCGAATGGCTTTCGAGATCTTGTCGTCGGCGTCCCCCACCGCCCCCAAGAGGTCGTTGATCTCGTCTTGCGACGCCGCCGCCAACTCCGCCAGCTCCGCGAACTGCTCGGCTGACATCCGCACCGCATCGACCAGCACCGCCCAGTCGTCGGTCACTCGCAGCGGACCAGCCTCGATCTCATCGGCCTTGCGCAGCAACGCCGCCCGCGCCGCCCCGAGGGCGTCGGCACCCGTGCGCACCGCCGCCGCGACCGCCTTCCCATACGAGCCGACGTCAGCGGCATAATCGTTGGCCCGCAGGAACATCGCCAACGCAGCCGAATGCGCGCGCCCCTCCCACGCCCGCATCTCCGGCATGCGCGCACACGCCTTCTCGATTCCGCCCACCGCGGAAACAACCTCGTCGGCTGACGCGCCGATCGTGTCGGCCGCAGCCACGAGGGCGTCGGGATTCCAGCCTTGCAACGTCGGGCGCGACGGCAACATCGTCAGAACACCCCGTCGAACTCGCCCGCCAGCGCATCGTCGGTGACCTCGAACGTGTCACCGGTGCCGCGGACCGCTGCGCCCATCGTCGTCACGTTCTGGGCCAGCTGCGTCACCATCTGCGCCAGGTGCTCGCCGACCGCGCGCACCGCCCACTGTGTCGTCGACCCCGGCAACGCATCGGCCGCCGATGACGTCCGCCCACCGAGGTCCGCCTGCGCGATCGCGTCGGCGGCGACGTCCACCTGCCCGGCAAAAGCACGCAGAATCTCCGGGTCGACCAGCACCCCTACCCCCTGTATGTGTCGGCATCGTCCTTCGATTCTCCGACACCGCAGGGGCATGTCATTGCAGCAATTTCCGGCCCGAGCGCCGAGGCGCATCGCCGCCGGTCAGCGGAGGTAAACCTGCCCCTCCGAAGGGAATCCGCCGCCCTTGGTCGCGATGTGCACGTGGTCGTAGTGGTTGGCGGTGTCCGACCCGCGGTTCGACATCAGCCGTTGCGAGCCGTCGGGCTTGTAGATGGTCTGCCGCCAGATCGCGTGCACCAGCCCGAAGCGTTCCGCGTTCTCCAACACATAGGCAAGCACGCTGTCCCCCAACGCTTTCCCCTCTTCCGAGCGTGCGTTCGGGATCATCACGTCGATCGCCAAGCCGTGCGGATGCCACTTCAACGGGTCTGAGCGAACCCCGCCGATGTCGAGAATCTCGGGGAATGTCGCACTCACCGCCCGCGCCGCCAGGATCGTGCTGACCTGCAGCCCGGTCTCCTTCGCCACGCCCTGCGGCAGCTCCGGCGGAACAGGGGGCGGCGGCGGTGGCTGGGCCGCCATCAACTGCACCGGCGGCGCGCTCGGCGCCGGTGCCGCCGCCGTGGCCTCGCAGCACTCCGCTGCGTCACTGACCTGCGGGTGGCCGTCCCCGCCGACAACAAACAGCGCCACCGCCGAGATCGCTCCCCCGACGACGGCTAACCGCGGCCTCCTCCGCGTCTTGGCTAATGCGTGTCTTCCCATCGGCCGCGGAGACTACCGACGCCGCGCTCGCCTCAGCCAACTCGTCGCTCAAGCGTCTGACGCCTTCCGCGCCACCCATTGAGCCGCAACGCCCGAGCTAAAGGGCTAAACCACACCACACCGCGGCGGGCTCGCCCCGCCCACTCACCGTGGTGAACATCATGAAGGCCACCGATTGTGACGCGGCCAGATTCAGGACAGGACGTGGTCGTCTTCACCAACCAGCGCTGAGCACTGCCGTTACGGCGTCTCCACCACCGTCGTCGCGGGCGCCTCGATCGACCCACCACTGCTGCTGTCGCTGCCGCTCGAAGGAGCCTCCAGAGCAGGCGGGGGTGCCTCCGGAGCGACGGCCGGCGGAGTGTAAGCGGGCTCCACCTGGGTCACGGGCGGCTGCGTCGGTGTGACCGGCGAGTACAGGATCGGGGGCTGTTCCTCCGACGTCGTCGTCTCCTCGGTCGTCGTCGTCTCCTCGGACGTGGTCGTCTCCGACGTCGGCGGCGCCGTGGTGGTCGTTGTTGTCGTCGTCTCCGTGGTGGTGGTCGTCGTCGGCGTCGTGGTGGTGGTCGTCGGCGTGACGGACGTCGTCACCGTCGTCGTCCAGGTCGGCACCGTCGGGAACGGGTTGAACGGCGGGAACGGAACGACCGGCACCGGAACGACCGGCACGTTCGGCGCTGGTGCGGGCGGCGGCGCGGGCACTTGCGGGGCGGGAACCTGCGGCGCGACGCTGTTCGGCCCCCGGTTCGGCCGCACGCTGGGTGCCCGCGGGGCCTCGGGCGCCGGCGACACCACCGCGACCGGCAACGCCACCGGATCCGGCTCATGCGGCACCTGCGGCAGGTATCGGCCCGGCACCGTGTCGGCCTGAGCCTGCGCCGGCGGTGGGGGCTGCGCCGACACATCGGCGACCGGTCGGACCGCTATCGCCACCGATGCCGCCAGCGTGGCGAAACTGACCACCACAAAACCCAGCGCACTGCCCATCAGCAGGGTTCGCGGCGGCGGCGGCGCGATCATCGAGGTGTAGGCCTCTTCGTCCTCCAGTTCCGGGACGAACTCCTCCAGCGAATCGAAGGGCAGCTCGTATTCGCCCGGCTCCTCCTGCGAGTAGGCCAGCTGAGGTCCCACCACGGCGGGGTCGGCCGCCTGCGCCATTTGCGTCGCGTCTGCGGCCGCGGGTGCCATTTGTGTCGCGTCTGCGGCCGCCGGCGCCATCTGCGTCGCCGCACCCGCAGGGAATCCGATCTGCGCCGCACTCCGCGCGGTCGCGAACTCGTCGTCTGCGTCGGCATTACCGGCCAGCGCCGCAGTCGCGTCGGCCTCCGACACCACCTCGACGTTCGCCACGCCCGCGTCGACCACCATCTGGCGCAGCTCCTCGGCCCGCGCGGCCTCGGGAACACAGATCCGCGTCGCGGCGACCTGGTTGCCCGAATCGGCCACCGCGCGGTAGGTGCCGACGATCGTCTCGGCCAGATCGGTCATCACGTCGTCTGGCAGATCCAGCGCGTACTGGTCGTAGACCTGCGCATCCGATGCGCCGACCATCGCCAACCGCGCGACCCGATCGGTCACCGCCACTCCGAGGACTACGTCCACCGATTCACCTTCGCCATTCCCCTACTTGCCCCGACGGCCCAAGCTACCCCGCCGCCGTGCTTGTGTGACGAGGCAAAAGTGAGCACGCTGAACCCCATTGAGTCTCTAGAGGAGGAATCGGCACGTGAGCGATCCGCGTTACGACGCATCGGCCACCGTCGCGGTGCCCACCACCGCCGTGGCCGCGGGCGGCCGATCACCACGCCTCGGCCACGTGCCCGTGCGCACCAACATCGTGCGCGACGGCATCGCGGTCGCCCTGCTGGTCCTCGCGCTGCTGCTGCCGTGGAACCTCGACTTCGGACTGACCGTCCCGGGCAGTCCGCGCAGTGTGTGGGCGGTCGTGGTCGTGGTGACGCTGCTCGCGGTCAGCGCCGCGCTGGACGCGCACATCGGGCCGCTGCGGCTGACCAACCCGGGCCTCGACGTCCGCCTGCTCAGCCGCGTCCGGCTGTTCGTGTGTCTGCCCTACCTTGTCGTCGCGGCCGGCTTCGTCGGCTACCACCTGATCGAGACTGTGCGCGACGGCGGAACCGGCATCACCCCGCCGGGTGTCGGCCCCGGTCTGCTGCTCGGTATCGGCGGTGCGCTGCTGGCCGCACAACCACCGGTGACCAGTATCACCATCGAGGGCAGCGGTTTTCGGCGCTGGTATGCACTCGCCCGGGTGCTGGGCGCGGTGTCGATCGGGCTCGCGACGCTGGCGGTCGGGTGGAACCTGTACTGGCGGCTGCGCTACCTGTTCGTCGCGAACGCCGAGTTCGACGGTCAGGACGTCGCCGTGATCGTCACGACGCTGCTCTACGGCGCGGTGGCGCTGACCGCGTTGATCATCGGGTCGCGCTGGCTCGTCCTGAGGTCGGCGGCCGGGCGGATGGCAGCCACCGCGCTGGGCGCCTCGGCCGGGTTGGCCGCGACGCTGGTGTGGATCTTGCCGGTGGGCCGCGACGTCGACGCCTTCCACGGCATCGCGCAGAACACGTCGACGGCGGCCGTCGGCTACGAGGGGTATCTGTTCTGGGTGGCCGCCGCGGCGATCGTCGGGCCGACGACGCTGTACACCGTCTTCCTGATCAAGCCGCCGACGCTCGGAGCATTTCGGTCGGCGGCCCAGAAGTGCCTGACGCTGATCGCGTTCTGGGCGTTCGCCGCGGCCCTGTGCCGCGTGGTCGACTTCGTGATCGCCGCATCGCTGGATCTGCCCCGCGCCCTGTACGACAGCGTGGCGATGACGGCGTTCAATCTGTTCGCCGGCCTCATCGCGTGGTGGCTGCACCGCCAACTCGACCGGGGATCGCCGGCGCTGGCCGTCATCGCCGCGTTCAGCGCGTTGTTGTTCGTGTTCGCGGTGGCCAACGTGACGATCGGCGTCGCACTGGCTCCGCGCTACGCCGAAGCCCCGCCCGACACGATCTACGGCAACAACCTGGCCCAGCAGATCACCAGCACGTTCGACGTGGTGATCTGCCTGTTGGGTGCGGCCGTGCTGGTCGTGATGCTGTTCACCGGTCCGCTGGCGGGCTATCTGATGCGTCGCCGTGAATCCCGGACCGCGGCCCCGGCACCGTCGGCACCGTCGCAACTTCCGAGAATTGTTCGGCGCGAAGAGGATTCAGCGACGTCGGTGTTGGCGCCGGAGACCGAGCAGTTCACCACCGCCCTGCGGATCCAGCGCCGTAGCTCCGACGAACCTCCGTCAGGGCCCGGCGGCTAAGGGTCCGAACTTGTCAGACCCCGTTGGCATGATGCGGGTATGTCGACGGCTACACCAGGTGACGCCAGGGTGATGAGCCCTACGGAGCGTCTCGACGCGTGCATTGCCGAGTTGGAGGAGCTTTCCGGCCAGCGCAACGCCATCGATGGGCGCATCGTGGAGCTCACCGCCGAGATCGACCGTGACGGGCTGTGGGCGACGACGGGCGCGCGGTCGGTCAAGCACTTTGTGTCCTGGAAGCTGGGGATGAGTGACACCACCGCCGAATCGGTGGCTACCGTCGCGAAGCGGTTCGACGAGTTTCCGCGCTGCACGTCGCAGATGCGGGACGGCCGACTGTCGTTGGATCAGGTCGGGGTGATCGCCAAACACGCCGCCACGGGCTCAGACGACCATTACGTCGAAATGGCGTCGGTGGCCACGGTGAACCAGTTGCGGATCGCGATCAGGCTGGAGCCACGCCCGACCCCGCCCAAACCTGAACCGCAGCGCTCGATCACCAAGACCACCGGCGACGAGTACACCACCTACCGGATCACCGTCCCGAACATCGAGGCGGCCAAGGTCGACGCTGCGCTGCAGTCACACCGCGACGCGCTGATCAACGAGCACATCAGCACCCACGGACCCGACGCTGCCGGTGACAGTCACGACCGCAGAGCGCAGCGCGACTACCTGACTCGGCCGCCGTTCCCGACATTGACCGACGCATTCATGCGGATGGTGGAAACTGCCTGGGACAGTGAAGTCGCGCGACGCCCCCACGGACAGCACACGACCGTGATCGTGCATCTGGACGCCGAAAAGCGCGCCGGCTGGGTCCACCTGGGTCCCGCACTCTCGGACGCCGACCGCCAATACCTGTTGTGCGACACCAACTGTGAGGTGTGGCTGCAGCGCGGCGGGCAGGTCATCGGGGCAGGACGCTCGACGCGGGTGATCAGTAGGCGCTTGCGTCGCGCGTTGGAGTACCGCGACCGCACCTGCCGGGTGCCCGGCTGTAACGCGACTCGTGGTCTGCACGCTCATCACATCCAGCACTGGGAAGACGGCGGGCCCACCGAACTGGGGAATCTGGTGTTGGTGTGTCCGTACCACCATCGGATGCATCATCGCGGCGAGATCACCATCACCGGACCCGCCGACCGACTCACCGTGTCCGACAGCTCCGGCCGAATACTCGGGGCCGGTTCGCTGGCCCGCCCACCCACCAAACCTCCGCCCGCGGTTGCGCCCTGGCGCGGACCGCTCGGCGAACGGGCCGACTGGTGGTGGTACCAACCCTTCGAACCCCAACCGCCGCCGTCACCCAACTAGGCCCGACGCCGACACGACGTCGACGCGCAAACAGGCTGGCGCACCGGGTGATCCGCGTGCCGGTTCGACAGAGGCTGTCGGAAAGTCGGGTTTTTGAGACACCGTCGCCACGCTCCGGCTCGACGGTGCGCCAGCCCCACGCTCGGGCCGTGGCCAACTGCGTCACCGAGATCGGCCTGCCCGTGCCGCCTCCGCGACGGGCGTTACTCCTGTGACGCATGAGATCAAATCCCGCAGCCAGCAAACAAAACCATAGGGAAACACCTGATTCCTTCACGAGCGCATCTCCGTACGCTCGGCAGCAGACGGGCCCGATGGGCTGACCGTCGAACATCCATAACCAAGCATCAGCAGCAACCAGAGATCCACACCCGAACGCGGTGGAGTTGTGCGCCCCAGCAATACCCGGCACCGACTCCGCATCGAAGGACACCGCAATGGCTTATCCCCAGTATTACCACGAGCATCAGCCAACCGTCCCGTGGCCTGACGACTACGACGGTCCAGATCCTCAGCGCCGCAGAAGAACTCCGATACTCGCTGCCTCGCTAGCCGGGCTCATTGCGGTTCTCGTGCTGGCGGTCGGCGTTCTGCTCGGTCTTCAGGTCGGCGGATCCGATCCCGCCGAGACCGTCTCCTCCAGCCCGTCACCGTCCGTTGTCGCAAGCGCCCCCAGTGCGGTGGAGCCGACGACGCCGCAGCCTGCCGGTGTGGACACCGGGCGGCGGCGCGCCCTCGAGGCCGCCCGCCTGGACCGGTCGACATACGAGTCGCTGAGCGCGCGTGAGTTCGCCCTCATGGCCAAGGACCCCGACGGGTGGGCCGGCCGGAAGATCATCGTCTACGGGGTGATCACTCAGTTCGACTCCGCGACCGGTGCGACGTCCTTCCGCGCCGACACCGGCCCCGCGCCGGTGACCGACGTCTACGACTACGACCAGAACACCTTCGTCACCGCCCACGACGCAGGTATGGCCTCTGACTTCGTCGAGAAGGACAGGGTGACGATGTACGTCGAGGTCGACGGGGCGCTCACCTACGACACCCAGATCGGCGGCTCGGCGACCGTGCCGTCGCTGATGGCCAACATCATCGAGAGCACGAGTTTCCGTCCCGCGCCGCGACCGGCGTACCCGACGGTTGCGCCGTTGCCCGTCCCCGATGCCGAGTCCGCCAGCGGGAATCAACTGCGCGCGATCGCCACGAGCGACAAGCCGATCGTGGCTGCGTCTCTCGCAGATCGCTGGGTGCCGCAGTTGAGTGCCAAGCGGCTCGGACTGGTCGCCGAAGGACGCACGTGGACCCACGCGGCGATACTGGCCGAGCACGAGCAGCTCCGACAGACTTACCCCGGCGTTCGGCTGCTGTGGTCAGGTAACTGGTCGACGTTCTCCGAATCGAACTTCTGGGTGACGATCGCGGGTTCCACCTTCCCCAGCGCCGAGGGTGCGTTGGCGTGGTGCAGCAGCGTCGGATTCGACCGAGACCACTGCTTCGCGAAACTGGTCAGTGCCACACACCCCGTCGAGGGCAGCACTGACTACAACTGACGGCCGCATCGGCCCCGAGGTCTCGTCTCACTCTCACTGTACGACCGGACCCGGGGCTTGCGGCAAGGCCCCTGAGGTGACGCACAATCGTCCGGCCACGAACCACGACGGACGGAGACCCGCTGTGCCGCACACCCCGAAACCCTTCGAAGTCCACGAGTCCGGCGCCTACCTGCACGGCACCAAGGCCGACCTGAAGATCGGTGATCTGTTGGTGCCCGGGCGTCCGTCGAACTTCGAAGACGGCCGCATCATGAACCACGTCTACATCACCCAGACCCTCGATGCCGCGGTGTGGGGCGCCGAGCTGGGCGCGGGCGACGGGCCCGGCCACATCTACGTCGTCGAGCCGCTAGGCCCGGTCGAGGACGACCCCAATGTGACGGACAAGAAGCTCCCCGGTAACCCGACCCGCTCCTACCGCACCCGCGAACCCGTGCGCATTGTCGGCGAGCTAACCGACTGGGTCGGGCACACACCCGAACAGCTGCAAGCCATGCAGGACACGTTGGCCGACCTCCGGCGCCGAGGAGAAGCCGTCATCTACGACTGACATCTCCTGATCCGAGCCCGCCGCCTGTTTCATTTATTGTTGACACACAAACTAATTGACGGTGTACTTGGGTTCTACCTGCAGATTAGAGAATCTCATGATCGCCAAGATCGAATCCCGACTTATCAGTCTCATCAAGTCCGCCGCAGTGGCCACACTCAGGTTCGGACAACGCCTGATGGGCGCAGAACCCACCGCGAGCCGCGCCGCCGACGCGCGCCTCGCTGACACACACCGGCACGACCAGGCGGCGCAGGCCGACCGTGGCCGTGACACCAAGCTCGAACACCAGAATCGGGCCGACGGCGCCACGTGAGCGGCACCACCGAGTGACGAACACCGCTGATACGCAACCGCTTTCACTCGGTGTCCTGTCGCGCTCACGCAAGCAGGACGAGCGCCGACTACCCATTCACCCGGGCCACTTCAGCAAGATAGATCCGACAATCCGGGACCGGATCTTCCTCGAGCACGGCTACGGTGCGGACTTCGGTGCCACAGACGACGCGCTTGCCGGCCTCGTCGGCGGCATCCGCACCCGCGAACAGCTCATCGCCGACTGCGACGTTATCCTGCTGCCCAAGGTCGAGGCGCCGGATCTGACCGAATTTCGTGTCGGACAGGTCGTCTGGGGCTGGCCGCACTGCGTCCAGAACACCGGCCTGACTCAGGTCGCCATCGACCGACGGTTGACGCTGATCGCCTTCGAGGCGATGAACCACTGGCAGGCCGACGGCGGCTTCGGGCTGCACGTCTTCCACAAGAATAACGAGCTCGCCGGCTACTGCTCAGTCCTGCACGCCATGCAACTGATCGGCGTCACCGGCAACTACGGCCAGCGCCTGCGCGCGTCCGTCATCGGGTTCGGCGCCACTGCCCGCGGCGCGGTCACCGCCCTGAGCTCCCACGGCGTCGACGACGTGCGGGTGCTGACCAACCGCGACGTCGCAGCGGTCGCCGCGCCGATTCACTCCACCCAGATCATCCAGATGGGACAAGACGCCGGAACCACGCCCGAACAGACGTGGGCGGACACCCCCGACGCCGGTGTCGTACCCGTCGCCCGCGTTCTCGCCGACAACGACATCGTCGTCAACTGCGTACTGCAGGACCCCCGCAACCCGTTGCTCTTCGCCACCGACAAGGACCTGGCCACGTTCGCTCCGGGCAGCCTGATCGTCGACGTCTCCTGCGATGTGGGCATGGGCTTCAGCTGGGCCAAGCCGACGACGTTCGTCGAACCGCTGCGGGAGTTGGCGAACGGCGTGTACTACTACGCGGTCGACCACAGCCCCTCGTACCTGTGGAAATCAGCGACGTGGGAGGTCAGCGAGGCCTTGCTGCCGCACCTGGACACCCTCCTGGCCGGCCCGGCGGCCTGGCAAGCGAGCCCGACCATCCATCGCGCCGTTGAAATTCGCGACGGCGTCATCCTCAACCGCGACATCCTGTCGTTTCAGCGCCGCGACGATGCGTTTCCGCACCTGATGTCCAACGCGCCGCCCTCGGACTCCCACACCGCGTGAGCCGCGTCGTCCTCGCTGCGCTGGGTCCGCCGCCCAACGCCGCCGCGGCGCATCTCGGCGACGGTTGAAAACGTTCGCCCCTCAGCGAGGTATGTCATGGGCTTGGGTGACGAATCGCCGCGCGGCGAAAGCCGACTTCGATATCCACATCGCGCGGATCCCAGCGGCCCAGATGGGTGGCGAGCGCTGAAAGCGAACCCCGGACCAGCGAGCGCTCGTTCGCCACAAACCCCGCACCCACGCGAATCACCTCGTCACGGCACACGATCCTCCGCTCGTCCTGAGTTTCGCTCGTCGTGGCCACGTTTCAGGCCCGGACGCTAGCGAATCTGCTCGGGGATCGAATTCAGCGTATGCAGAACCTGCACCGCCAATTCGCTTGCAGCCTTGTCCCCGAGCTTCGAGTGAGCCTTGATGGTTTCTGCTACCAACTCAACACGTTTGGTGTACGGGGTGCGCAGCTCAGTGGGAGTACTCATGGGAGTTCCTTTTCAATCGAACATGTTTCGCTCGAAACCGAGCTGTCCGATACCTTCGACCCTACACCCATTCTCGCTGGTGTGTTCGATCCCGCGTCGCCTCCGGCCACCGTCAGGACTGGAGTGCGACCACCAACTCACCCAGCGGCACGGTCGCGAAACCGATCGCCGCGTCGCCGATGCCGTACGGCACCACCAGCACGTCTCCGTGCAGTAGCGCACCGCACGAATACACCACGTTCGGCACATACCCATCCTGCTCGTCGGCGGCCGGGCTCAGCAGAGGTTGGTCCAGCTGACCGACGATCCGCGTCGGCTCGTCGAGGTCGAGCAGCAACGCGCCGATCCGGTAGGTGCGCATCGGGCCCACACCGTGGGTGAGCACCAGCCACCCGGCCTCGGTCTCGATGGGTGGACCGCAGTTTCCCAGCTGCAATGTCTCCCACGCCCGCGCCGGCTGCTGGCACGGCGCAGAGTCCGCCCACTCGAACGGATGCGGCGAGAACGCGACCGCATTCGATTCCCGGTCCGACCGGGACATCGCCGCGAAACGTCCCCCGATCCGGCGCGGGAACAGCGCGAGACCCTTGTTCGCCGCCGCCGGGCCCACCATCGGCGTCGACGTGAACGCCCGGAAGTCCGTGGTCTCCAACAGTTGCTGGCTGATATGCGATCCGCTGTAAGCGGTGTAGGAGGCATAGAAGGTCACTGTGCCGTCGTCGTCAGCGAAGCGCACGAAGCGCGCGTCCTCGATGCCGCCGGCCTCGGCGCTCGTCGCAGGCCACAGCACCCGCTCGGAAAGCACGCTGTCGTCGGTGAATTCGATGCCGTAGGTTCGCGACGCAATGACCCGGATCAACGAAATTGTCTCGGCCGCACGGCCCCGCGTCGCCCGGTGACTTGCCAGCATGGACAGCTGCTCTTCCAGATCGACCGTGGTGAACTGGTCACCGAGCGCATCCAGAACGTAGTCGGCGGCCTCGCCGCTGCCGTGCAGTCGGCGTAGCTCGCTGCGGATCACCGCACCGTCCAGCAATGTCGGCACGCTGGATCCCACCGTCGAGAAGGCGGCCCGATCGTCGAGCGCCACCTCGCCGGCGCTGTCCACCACACCGGTCCGGAACCCGATCGACGAAATGTGGCCCTCGCCGATGCCGCGCACGCTCATTACGAACCGTAGGCCGCCCGCCGCGACGCCGCTCTGATCGGGATGAGCGACCATGCTCGGGTTGCACAAGGCCGCGCCCTCGATCGCGTACTCGTTGGTGAAGACCGCCCCCAGCAACATCATTCGTGCCTCGGAAAGCTCACCGGCGCGGTCCACACGGTCGGCAACTTCACGCGCATGCCGACGGAAGGTCCCGACAAGATCGCGGTGCCGCCCGTCGAAGCGGGTGACGACGTCATCCAACGAAGTACGGACCTCGTCCTCGTCGAGCGCCAGGATGCGTTTCAGCACGGCGCCGGCACGGGAGTCCTGGTGCTCGAACCCCTCCTGGCCGGGCACGAACAGCCTGGTGATCACCCTCGACCGATCCGACTCGAGCCGCAGCGCCCGGCGGGTCGCCAAACCGGGCCGCACCGATGTCACTGGGACACAGTTCGATATTGCTGTGCGTGCTGCGAGGTCGAAATCAGCGCAAGCGTGGACTCGGCGCCTTGATTGCGGTTTACCCCGTCAGCGTGCAATCCGTCGTATCCGCCGCCGGTGTGCGGATCCCACATCAGCTGTCCCGCGTCGTTGTCACCCATGAACCATCGGGCCGCGGCCACGACACCGTCCCGCCAGATCGGGTTGTCGGCGTCGACGGCGGCGGCGCGCGCACACGCGTCGGCGAGCGTGGACACTTCGATGGGCTGTTGATCGAACGCGGGCGGGCGGTCCCCGGGACCTCTGCCCGCAACCGGTGTGGGCGAAAGATGGCCGTCGCCCGTTTCGTTGTCGATCAACCATGCCAGCAGATCCAGACCGCGCCGGCACAGCGCCGAATCGTCGAGCGCGGCCCCGGCGGCGATCATCGCCTCGGGCAGAACGGCGTTCGCGTATCTCAGCCGCGGCTCGGGCCACGGCCATGCCGCGTCCTCGTTCGGGGCCGGCACTGTGGCGGCATAGTCGGTGAGCAACACGCGTGCCGCGCGGTGTTGCGGGTCGAGCGCGAGGACTTCGGCGGCGCCCAGGGCGGCGAAAGCCATTGCGCGCGGCCATTCCGACCTTTCCTGTGCCGCACGGTCAAACTGCACGAGGGCCGACTGCTGGGCGCAGACGACCTTGCTGCGCGCCGCAGCGGTCCCCAACCCCCACACGCACCTGCCCCACGGATCCTCCAACGCCGGCTCGTCGATCCAATTGCCGGAGCTGTCCATCCGGTTGCAGCAGGCACCCTTCAGCGCTATCGCATCGTCGAGGAAGCGCAACGCGACGCCCGCCAGACCGTTCAGTGCGCGGTCGGGCTCCTCGTTTCGGGTCGTCACGACCAGTACCCGCGCCACATCGTCGGTGCAGTAACCATGTTCGGGCCGCGGCTCGGCGAGTTCGGCGTGCTCAAAGGTGCCGCGGCGGTCCGACAGCCGAAACAGATGGTCGAAGACCGGCGCCGGCGACACCGCGGTCATTCGCTGGCCTGACGCTGCGCCAGAAGCCGGCGGGCCATGGCCAGATACGCGCCGGCGACCACCGGCCACGCCAACTCCGGCGCCAGACGTCTGGCCTCTGCGGCCATCTCGCCTGCGAGACGAGGTCGCGTCAGCACCTGGCGCAATGCGGTCGCCAGTGCAGCCGGATCGTCATGATCGACGACGATGCCCGCTCCGGTCGCCAGCAACTCGACCGCGTGCGGGAACGCGGTCGCCACCACGGGCCGACCGCTCGCGATCGCATCGACCAGCACACCGGAGGTCACCTGATCCGTCGAGTCGTAGGGCAGGACCACCACCGCGGCGGACTGCGCCAGAACCGTCAACATTTCCACGTTGCGGTAACCGGTCTCGAAGTGCACCGAGTCCGCAACACCGCATCGGCGCGCCTGCTCGATCCGCGCATCGCGGTATGCCTCGCCATCGGCGGCCAGCACCTTCGGGTGAGTGCGGCCCGCCACCAGATACCGCGGCCGTCCCGGCAGATCCTTGAGCGAACGCATCGCTTCGATGACCCGCTCGATGCCCTTGCCCGGGCCCATCAGACCCCATGTCAACACAATCGGTCGGCTGCCCCGGGAGCGAGCGGCGCCCGCCGGCACTGCCGCGCCGTGCGGGATGGTGACGACCTTGCGGCCGTCGATGCCGAACCCGCCGCGCAGCCGCTGGTTGGCCGCCTCCGACATCACAATTACCTGATCCGCCCGCGCCACCACCTCTTCCAACACCGAACGCTGGTGTGGCGTCGGATCTTTCAAGACGGTGTGGGCGACCACGATCGAAGGGACGCGCAGCCCGTCCATGATGTCGACGACCTCGTCTCCGTCGACACCTCCGTA
This sequence comes from Mycolicibacterium sp. XJ1819, assembly GCF_053483675.1. NCBI lineage: Bacteria > Bacillati > Actinomycetota > Actinomycetes > Mycobacteriales > Mycobacteriaceae > Mycobacterium > Mycolicibacterium sp. XJ1819. Next base: position 31,998 of record NZ_JBEFST010000021.1, read on the forward strand.
GATGCCGTACTCATGCTGGATGACGGTGACGTCACTCTTGTTCAACAGTTCGGCGCACCTGAGGGCGGATACGGTTGAGCCGTTGACCATCTCGCCTACGACACGTGCGCTCGCGCAAGACCTGCCGTCGGCCAGTCGGACGACGCTGACGTCGACACCGTGTGCGGTCAAGCCCTTGGCCAGTGCGGCGCTGAAGGTCGCCAGCCCGCACGGTGTCGGTGGATATGTGCTCAGGATGCCGACGCTCGGGGCGTCTGGGCCTTCTATCCCGGCAACGGGCGTCGTTCTACCCGGAAGGGTGTATAGCGTAGTCAAGGGTGATCCCAACTGGCGGTTGTCACCTGCATGCCCGGCGTGAGCGATTGCTCGGCGCGGTCAACGGCTAGGCAGCTGACACATCCCGGGACTGGCTGGATCTCCAACTATTCAACGGTACACGCGCACTCACCGGCCCTGCTTAGCGCGTGGTCAGGGGGCGGAACCGTGCCACATTACTTCTCTTTGCGGCGCTTGCCGACAAGCTCAGCCAACTCCGTCTCGAAGCGGTCCGCCAGATCCCACAGGTCGTCGACGAGTTGCCGACAGGACACCATGCCCACATTGAGCTTGCCGCTCAACGACATCACCGTGATGTTGAGCCCCGAGCCGTGAAAGATCGGCCCCAGCGGGAACAGCGACTTCATCCGCGCGCCCATCGCGTACAGCGTCGTCGGCGGGCCCGCCACGTTCGAGATCACCGCATTGTGAATCGCGGCCGTCTTCAACGGCGTGCGCGACATCACCTCCAGCACCACCCCGAACGCCGCAGGCGGAAGCACCTGGGTCACATCGGCCAGCAGCGTCGGCGCGATCGCCGCGCTGTGTTCCTTTGCCCGCGAACTGGATTCGGCGATCACCCGCAGCCGCTGCACCGGATCGGCGATCTGCGTCTGCAGGTTGCAGAACATCCCCGAGAGCTGATTGCGCCCCGGCCGGTCGGACTTGTCGTGCACCGGACTGGGCACCACCGCCACCAACGGCCGCTCGGGCAGCTCGCCGCGACCCTCGAAATACCCCCGCAGCGCCCCCGCGCACAACCCCATCACCACGTCGTTGACCTTCACGCCGAACCGGTCCTTGACCCGCTTGACGTCGTCCAACGGCAGCTGCGCGAACGCGACCGCGCGGTCCGAGGTGATCTCGGCGTTGAACACCGTCGACGGCGCCCTGAACGGCGCGGCCATCGCCCGACCACTGCGCGCCCGACCGATCGTGCTGACGACGGTCGACACCGCCGCCGGCACCGCCCGCGTCAACTCCCACGGCCGGGTGAGAAACCGCATGAACCCGTCGGCGGCGATCGCCAACGGCGCCCCACCGCCGGGCCCCTCGACCGGATCTGGTGGCGGCGCATCGGGTTCGACATCACACAGCTGGTCGATCAGGTTGGCCGCCGACACCCCGTCCACCGCGGCGTGATGCACCTTTATCATCAACACCACCGGACCACCGTCATGCGGATCGCTGCCGTCGACGCCCTCGATCACCCACATCTCCCACAGCGGCTCACTGCGGTCCAGCGGCGTCGACGCGATGCGCCCGCACACCTCGGCCAACTCCTCGCGCCCGCCCGGCGCGGGCAGCCCGACGCGGTGCAGATGCCGCGACACGTCCAGATCGGGGTCCTCCACCCACACCGGGTGGTCCAGGTTCAGCTGGCTGTTGGCCAATTTGGCGCGCAACTCCGGCAGCCCCTGCATGCGCGACGCCAGATGCTCGCGGATCCCCTCGAAGCTATAGCCGCCGGGGATGGTGGTGGTGTCCAACTCGGCGATCGAGCACACATGCAGTGGGACACTGGGCGATTCGCTGTAGAGCAAACTCGCGTCGAACGCGCTCAGCCGTTCCATCCACCCGAATTACCCCCGCCGGCATGGGCACCAAACCTCGGGGCCCCGGGTCAGGCCGAGTCGGTCGCCTCTCGCGGGGCGTGGCGGGCCACCGTCGCGTCCATCGCCTCACGCAACGCCGGTAGCTCGTCGACGAGACGCCGCAGATCGTCACGCGCGATGTGGAGCACTTCGGCGCGCCCGGTCGTCGTCACCGTGGCGTTGCGCAGCGCCCCGCGCAGGACCGACTCGCCGATCACCTCGCCCGGCCCGACCGTGGCGATCCGGTCGTGGCCGACGTAGACCCCGGCTTCCCCGCTGAGCAGGATGTAGCAGGCATCCGAGGGGGTCTGCTCTTGAATCAGCGGCCACGGTCCCGATGTCGACGTGCGGTGGGCGGCCTCCAGCAGACGCTTGAGGTCGTTGTCGGAGAACTTCGAGAACGTCTCGAACTCCCGCAGCCGGCCGGCGTCCTGGGCGATCTCCTGTGCGCGGGCTTCTGCGCTCGCACGGGCGTACTTACGGTTGTCCATGGTGGGCTCCCCCATCCGCGATGTGCCCCTGACATCGGGCAGCTTAGCGAACGACCAGTACAAACCGTGCCAAAACGTCAACGGTCCGACGGGCCGTACTCAAGCGCCGGCTCCGCGGAGTCCACCGACCCGTTGCTCGAGATCGTCAGCATGTCCGGCTGCACGTCGTAGCGCGCGCCGTCGGCCGGGTTGACGGCCACGAACCCGTCGCCCGAGCGTCGCACGTTCGCGATCTCGACGTTGGCGCCGTCGCGCAGCCGCTCACCGCGGTAGTAGTAGTCACCGGGCGCCTTCTCGCAGATCACCGCCAGCGACTGCGCCGTCCTGATCAGGGCCGCCGGTGTGCTGCCCGCATCGCAGCGGGCGGTGTGCCCGACGAAGCCCTGCGCGTCGGTGCCCGACACCCCGGCGATCCGTCCCCGGCTGGGCGACGGCGCGGTGGTGGTCTGCGAGGTCGACGGCGGCGCCGCCAGGCGGGTCTGCGGCGTCGCCTGCCCATCCTCGCCACCGAACGCCAACGCCATGGCCAGCGCCACGGCCGTCGCCAGCAATGCGACCGTCGCCGCGATCAACCCGATCTGTCCGCGCCCCAGCCGCGGTTTGCGCGTCGGGGGCGGCGCCGGGGTGAACGCCTGCTGATAGGCCGTCCGGGCGGGGTTCGGGTCGACCGAGGAGAACTGCCTGGTGGCGGGAGGCGGCACCGAGGGCGGAGCAGGTGCGGCGATCGGCGCGGGTGCCTGGTCGGCGGCCGCAACCGCGGCGGCCAGGTCGCCTGCCGTCGCGTACCGGTCGGCGGGCTTCTTGGCCATGCCCGTGGCGACGACGTCGTCAAACGCCCGGCTGACGCCGCGGCGCATGATGCTGGGCCGCGGCGGCGGCGAGAACAGGTGCGCGCCCATGATCTCGCGCAGATCGCCGGATTCGTACGGCGCGCGCCCGGTCAGGCATTCGTAGAGCAGGCAGGTCAGCGAGTAGATGTCGGAGGGCGGGCCGCCGCGTTCACCGCTGATGCGTTCGGGCGCCATGTAGGCGCACGAGCCGATCACCAGCCCGGTCTTGGTCACCGTGGCTTCGCCGCCGCCGTGGGCGATGCCGAAGTCGACGAGGTAGGCGAAGTCGTCGGCGGTGAGCAGCACGTTCTCCGGTTTGATGTCGCGATGCACCAGGCCGTTGGTGTGCGCGGCGTCCAGCGCGGCGGCGACCTGCGTGACGATCGACACCGCCCGCGCCGGCGGCAGCGGACCGTTGGTGCGCAGCAGATCCTTGACGCTGGCGCCCTCGACCAGCCGCATGTCGATGTAGAGCACGCCGTCGATGTCGCCGAAGTCGTGCACCGGGATGACGTGCGGTTCCTGCAGGCGCGCAGCCACGCGTGACTCGCGGCGAAACCGCTCCTGAAAGCTCGGGTCGGCCGCCATGTCCGGGCGCAACAGCTTGATCGCGACCATCCGCTCACGTTCGGTGTCGTAGGCGCGGTACACCTCGCCCATTCCCCCGACCCCGATCAGAGACTGCAGCTCATAGGGCCCGAACCGGGTGCCCAGCCGAGAGCCGCCTTTCGGGGAGCTCACATGCACGTCCTTCCGTCCTCAGTGCGTCAACTGGAAGCGTTCCCGAATCGCGGAGCCGGCTAACGCGATCTCGGCGGCCGCCACGAATGATGTTGGATCACAGCATCTTTGCTGTCGGCGACCTGCGATGACGCCCCCGCAAGGCAGCTTACGCCGTCACCAGCCGGGGCCTGGTCAGCGATGCCAGCCACTCGGCCGTTCCAACAGCCGCGGCTCCTGCAGGTCGCGGGCCGCCGAGGCGTACAACGCGTCCACGCGGGCGGCGAGCAGCCCGAAGTCCAGCAGATGCCCGAGCCGGTGCTCTTGCTCGATGAGCTGCTCGACCTGCACGCCGACGATCGGATACTGCGCGGGCAGGACGTTCTGCATCGACAGCCGCGCGTGGCGTCCATCCCGGGCTCCTCAATGTTGACAATGTCAAGATGCTCGAGAGTAACGACGCCGCCGCGCCCCCGGCCGGTCAACGCGAGTTCAGTGAGATGCGTTCCAGCACGAACGCGGTGATGCCGAGTGCGACGAGCGCGAACGTCAACGCGCAGGCGGCCAGTAGACCGAAGCCGACGGCGTAATCCTCGGAGTAGGACGCGGTGTGGCCCATCATCGCCGCGAGGTTGACGAAATTGCCCACCGACGCCAGGAAGGCGATGCCGCCGAGGATCGTCACCGCCAGCGCCGAATGGCTTCGCCACACCGTCCACAGGTACGCCGCACCGGCGAGGACGGAGACCACCCCCACGAACGCGACCCACACACCGGGGCTCTGCACGGCGGATTCGACGTCGGCCTGCAACTGCCGCCGCAGAAAGGAGCTCAGCACGTCGTCGGGCCCCGACACGGTGACCTGACCGAAGCCGTTCATCGCGATGCGGTAGCCGCCCACCATGGTGCTGCCCCACTCCAGAAGGGCCGACAGGAACAACGCCAGCCCCGCGGCAATGATCGCGATCCCGGCGACCGCTCGCGAGCTGCCCTTCTGCACCTGCCGCGGCCCGGTGTCCTTGATTCTCTGCAACCACGACTGGGAGGTGTGCGGAGGGTAACCGGCTGGGCCATACGGGTTTTGGACAGCGGGCATGCGCTGGGGCGTCCACTGGTATCCGTCCCACCAGCGCTGTGCGCCGCTGCCGTCCGGGTCGGGATACCACCCGGCCCGGCCGGGCACGTTCGCGGGGCGCGACGGGTGGGGTTCGCGGGTGATGTTGGTCCACGCCTGGCCGTCCCACCACCGCTCGCCGCCTGATCCGCCGGGGTCGGGGTACCAGTCCGGATCAACCCGGTTGTCTGACACGGCCGACTCTCCCATCTCGCAGTGAGCTTGCTGCGAGATTATGCCTGGCCTCAGGTCGGCGGGTAGGGCAGGCCGAATTCGTCGGCCAGCAGGCTCTGCACGACGATCATCGCGGTCTGCGAACCGGCGGCGATCGCGCCCGCCACATACGGTTGCTCGGCGCACACGTCGCCGGCGGCGAACACCCCGCCCGCGCTGGTGCGGTGCAGGTCGTCGACGGCGATGGTGTCGGCGGCCAGCGGGCCCGGAGAGCACTCGGCCTCGAGTTGTCGGGCCAGCGGTGAGCGTTGGCGCAGCGGCGCCTCCACCAGCAGACCGTCGCGGGCCAGCCGGGTGCCGTCGGCGAACGCGATGGCGCTCAATTGTCCTTCTTCGCTGACCAATTCGGCGACACGGCGGTCGTCGATGACGACCCCTGCGGATTGCAGGAGGTCTTTGTCGGCCGGCGAGAGGTCGGTTCTTCCGTCCGTGAGGACGACGACGTCGTCGCTCCAGCCGCGCAGCATCAGCGCCGCGTGCACAGCCTCCTCACCCGCGGCCAGCGTGGCCAGCCGCTTGTCGCGCATCTCCCAGCCGTGGCAGAACGGGCACTGGAACACCGAGGTGCCCCACAGTTCGGCCACGCCGGGTAGATCGGGCGGGCAGTACTGCATACCGGTCGCGAGGATCACCCGGCGGGCGAGGATGGGGTCGCCGTCCTCGGGTTCGAGGATGAAACCGCCCTCGACACGACGGCCGCCGCTGATGCGCCCGTGGCGGTACTCGACGCTGGGGTACGCCGACAACTCGCGGCGGCCCGCGGCATACAGGTCGGCCGGCGGGCGCTGGTCGTAGCCGAGCAGGCCGCCGATCAGCGACGATGCCCGGTTGCTCTGCTCGTCGGCGTCGATCACCACGGTGCGTCGACGCGCCCGGCCCAACACCAGCGCAGCACTCAGCCCGGCCGCCCCGCCGCCGACGACGGCGCATTCCCACTGATCTTCCATCGTCGTTTGATTCCCGCGAGGCACGTGGCGAAACGCCGCGCGCGGTGACGCCGGCATAGCCGCGGTGTGACGTGGGTAACCCATGGGCCATGTCCAAGTCGAAAACTGCCGTAGCCGTCATCGCAGCCCCCGTCGCCGTCGCGTTCCTGGCCGCCTGCCAGGGTGAACAAGCCGCCGACGAGACCACCTCGCCCACCACGAGTCCCACCTCCGACGCCGAGACGATCACCACCGATCTGCAGACCGCGGACGGCAGAACCGTGGCCAACGCGAAGATCGAGTTCGCGAACGGAACCGCCACGATCACGCTGGAGACCACCGAAGCCGGCCTGCTCTCGCCGGGCTTCCACGGTTTCCACATCCACGAGTTCGGCAGGTGTGAGGCCAACAGCGTCGCCCCGACCGGCGGTGAGCCCGGCGACTTCCTCTCCGCCGGCGGTCACCTGCACATGCGCGATCAAAGCGGTCATCCCGCCGTCGGCGATCTGACCCCGGTCGAGGTGCATGCGGACGGGTCGGCGCGGCTGGTCGCCACCACCGACTCGTTCACCATCGAGGACCTGCGCGGGCCCGAGGGATCCGCCCTGATGCTGCACGAGCGCCCCGACAACTTCGCCAACATCCCGCCGCGCTACACCGTCAACGGTGTGCCCGGCCCGGACGCCGAGACGCTGGCCACCGGCGACGCCGGCAGCCGGGTGGCCTGCGGTGTGCTGGCACCGGCCAGCGCCCAGGCCACGACGCCGGAGACGACCGAGACCACCACGATCACCGAGACGACGGCTCCGGTGCCCCCGGCCACGGGCACCTCGCCCGCGACGACGTCGCCGGCACCGGCGGAGACCACCAGCCCGACCGAGACCGAGACTCCGACGACGACCACCCCGACGACCACGACCTCCTTGGAGACCTCGCCGTCGCTACCCGAGGAAGAGGGTGAGCCCGAGGGGTGACACCGCGGCCGGACACCGCCTGACTACTACCGGCCGTCCCAACATCAGCGACAAACTCGCTCAGAGGTTGGCACGCCGACAGGTGCTACCCCGGAGTGCCGCTGTCAGAGCTGAACCTTGGCCCCACCGGAGAACATCGAGTCGTGCACCTCGAGTTCTGCGGGCTGAGTGCCCGGCGGCACGTCGAAGGCCACCCGCACCTGCACACTGTTGCCCGGGTTGATGTCGCTCATGATGCCGTCGGATTCGTTCATCCACATGCCGGCCTCGGAATCGGCGCCGTACTCCCGGCCCGAGGTGTCGATGAGCTTCTGGTTCGCGCCGAAGTACGACTGCGGTTCGTTGCCGATGTTCGTGACGGACAGCGTCAGGATGATGAACTCGCCCTGAGCTTTCGCGATCATGTACGGGTTGCTGAGGTCACCGGCCTCCGCGGCGCGAGTGATCTCGAGGACGCGGAACTCGAACTTGCCGTCCCGCACGGCCGACCCAGCCGGCGCGGCGGTCGGGGTCGCCGGTTCCGACGGGGCCGCGGGCGTCGTTGACGTGGACGTGGTCGAACTGGACGTCGCCGCACTGTCGTCCTCGTCGCTTCCGCACGTCGCGACCAGCAGCAGGAAGCCGAGGACGGCGACGACGGCCAAAGCCACCTTGCCCGCATTGGAACTCTTCTTCGGAGCCTCCGGGGCAGGCGGCGTCGTCCAGGCCTGGCCGTCCCAGTACATCTGCCGGCCCGAGCCCGACGGATCCGGATACCAACCTGGTGGCGCTGATGCGGTCACTGCTTACCTCTTCACTCGAAGCGATCACTACGAGCGGCGAGGTTAGCGGATGGCACCGACAGCCAAAGAATCAGCGTTGCTGTGAAAAATATCTCGCCAGCTAGATTGCGTTCAACTGGAGATATTTGGTAGCTGTAGCCGCGTCACCGGCCAGCGTCGCACGTAGCTGGGCTAGCTGCGGACACGCTGCTCCGCGTCCAGCCGCTCGCGCTGCGGCACGACGACGTACTTCGGGTCGCGGGTGGACTCGACACCAGCCTCGAACACCCCGAACCGCTGCAGCGCGCTGCCCGCCAGCAGCGCCAGCCCCGACGCCGCGACCACCCCGCGCCGCCGGCCCACCAGCGCGCCCACCGCCCCGCCCACCGTCAGCACCTCCGAGAGCTGACGCAGCCGGTGCGCCCGACCCGTCGCGTACGCCTCGCCCGACACCCCCAGCCGCTGCTCCATCACCCGCGACGCCGCAACCTCCAGCCCCGCTCCCACGGCTGCCATCCGCCGCGCCGGGCCCGTCTCCTGCATCGGCGCCAACAACATGCCCAACCCGCCGCCGCTGGCGGCCGCCGATCCGACGAACACGAACGGCAGATACGGGTGCGCGTCCCGCCACGCCGGAACCGCGGTGTGCGACAACAACACCGCCGTGTACGACGCCACGCCCGGCGCCGTCGCCGCGGCCCACAACCCCGCCGGGCGCGCCGCGGTGTCCACCAGCCGGCCCAGTCGCGTCGACCTCACCCGTCGCGGCATCAGCTCCGCCAGCGCCGCCAGTCCCGACCCCGGCCCGTACGCCGACAGAATCCAGGTGCCCATGCTCATCGGCGAGCTCGGCTTGGCCACCCGCAGCATGTGGTGAAACCGTTCGGGGCGGCCCAGGTCGGCGATGAGGAAGTACAGGCTCGCCAAAATGCCTGCCAGCGAACCGATCCGGCTCACCTTCCGCAACCCGGGCCGCGCGGTCACATCCGCACCTGCGGCCAGCATCGCCGCGCCGGCGGACAGCCCGCCGCAGAACAGATACGCCGCGATCCGCCAGTCCCACACCGGAGTCTTGAGGATCTGCCGCCCATAGTACGAGCGGAACTCCGCCCGCGGCACCGCCAACTGCTCGCGCGCCATCAGCTTCGCCGCCCGACGAACGCCGACACCGCGATCCCCACCAACGCCGAGGCCGCCATGCCCGCATACCGCCACATCGCGCCGGCGTCGCGGGTGGGCACCACCGGATCCGGTGGCAGCCCGTACACCTCGGGTTCGTCGAGCAGCAGAAAGAACGCGCCGTCGCCGCCGACACCGTCATTGGGGTCGTGGCCGTACAACCGCGCCGAATCCACGCCGCGCGCGTGCAACTCCTCGACGCGCAGCGCCGCGCGTTCCCGCAACTCGTCGAGCACGCCGAACTGGATCGAGTCCGTCGGACACGCCTTCGCGCACGCCGGTTCCAGCCCGTCGCGCAACCGGTCGTAGCACAGTGTGCACTTCCACGCCCGCCCGTCGCCTTCACGTCGCTCGATCACCCCGTACGGGCAGCCCGACACGCAGTACCCGCAGCCGTTGCAGATGTCCTGCTGCACAACGACTGTGCTGAACTCGGTGCGGAACAGTGCGCCCGTCGGGCACACGTCCAGACATCCCGCATGGGTGCAGTGCTTGCAGACGTCGCTGCTCATCAACCACCGGAAGTCCGTGCGGGTCTCGGACCCGGACTCGTCACCGGGCTTCGAGAAGCCCGGCATCCCGAGGTCGACGGCCGGCGAAGCGGGCTGTTCGACGAACGCCACGTGCCGCCACGAGTTCGCGCCCAGCTCGCCGGTGTTGTCGAAAGACATGCCCAACAGGTTGAACCCGTCCCCGTCCCCGGAGACGGGCACCGCGTTCCACTCCTTGCACGCCACCTCACACGCCTTGCAGCCGATGCACACCGACGTGTCGGTGAAAAACCCCATCCGCGGCGGCGCGTCCTGGTAGCCGGCTTCACCCGCCACGTCGTCGAGCGGCCCGTAGAATCTGTTCTCGCTCATGGTGTTTCCTCGGTGTGGTCGGTCGAGGGCTGGGTGGTGTCGAGGTTGGTGCCGGTGTCGACCGTGATACCCGCACGCTGCCGGTAGGACGCCAGGTAGGCCAACAGCGCCGGGCCCCGCGGTCGTCGGCCCGGCTGGATGTCACACGTCGCCACCTTGCTCTCCTGGATGAACACGTTCGGGTCGGCCACCACCCCGAGCAGGTCGTTGACCACGTCGCCGTCGATCAGCCCGCTATGGCCCCAGTGGTACGGCATCCACACCTGATGCACCACGTGGTCCTCGATGCGCAGCGGACGCATCCGGTCGGTGACGAACACCCGCGCGTCCACCGCCGCGCGGCTGGTCACCACGTGCGCCCATGCCATGTGAGTCAGGCCGCGTTCGGCTGCCAGCTCCGGTGACACCTCGACGAACAACGCCGGTTGCAGTTCCGCGAGATAGGGCAACTGGCGGCTCATCCCGCCGGCGGTGTGATGTTCGGTCAACCGGGCCGCGGTGAACACGAACGGGAACGTTTCGCCGCGCCCCTCCGGCGGCGACGGGTGCGACGGGTTGTCAGCGCGTCCGTACACCTTGCGCGCCGGGTTGCCCTGCTGGGTGTAAAGCGGGTTGCGGATGGGGGATTCGTGCGGCTCGTAGTGCGTCGGCAACGGTCCGTCGAGCACACCGGCGGGCGCGAACAACCAGCCCTTGCCGTCGGCCTGCATGATGAACGCGTCGTCGCCGCGCAGCGCGTCCACGCCGACCGCGCCGGGCTCGGGCACGTAGTCCGGCGGTTTGGTCTTCTCGAAGTCCGGCACGTCATGACCGGTCCACTCGCCCTTGTCGGGATCCCACCAGACCAGCTTCTTGCGCTCGCTCCACGGCCTGCCCTGCGGATCGGCCGACGCGCGGTTGTAGAGCACCCGCCGGTTCATCGGCCAGACCCAGCCCCACTCGTCGAGGCTGCCCGGCCGGCGCCGCGCGGCCTGGTTGATCTCCTGGGCGTACACCCCGCTGTAGATCCAGCACCCGCACGCCGTGCTGCCGTCGGCCTTCAACTCGGTGAAGCCGTCGAGCGCGCGGTCGGTGGTCAGGTCGACGCCGTTGATGCGGCGCAACACGTCCTCGGCCGACGGTTCGTCGCCATCCATCGCGTAGTCCCACGCCAGCTCCAGCAGCGGCCGGTCGCGCTCATCGGTTGAGCCGGCCAGCTTTTCGCGCAGGATCCGGCCGAGGTGGTAGAAGAACCACAGCTCAGAACGCGCGTCGCCCGGTGGCTCGACGGCCTGGTCGCGCCACTGCAGCATCCGCTGGGTCTGGGTGAACGTGCCCGACTTCTCCACATGCGAGGCCGCCGGGAACACGAACACCTCGGTGCGACACGTCTGCGGGGTGATCTCACCGGTCTCGACCTCCGGACCGTCCCGCCAGAACGTCGCGCTCTCAATCTCGACCAGATCGCGCACCACCAGCCAGTCCAGGTTGGCCATGCCCAGGCGCTGCAACCGTCCGTGCGCCGAACCGACCGCCGGGTTCTGGCCCAGCAGGAAGTAGCCGAACACCTTGCCGTCGACCATGTCCATCACCGTGCGGTAGGTGCCGTGATCGCCGCTGATGCGCGGCAGGTAGTCGAAGCAGAAGTCGTTCTCGGCGGTGGCGTGTGCGCCCCAGTACTCCTTGAGCAGCGACACCATGTAGGTATCGGCGTTGCGCCAGAAGCCTTTCTGGTGCGTGCCCATGATGTCGTCGAGGTAGTCCGACAGCGTCTCGTGGCCCGCCTCGGGCATCCCGAGATAGCCCGGCAGCAGGTTGAACAACGTCGGCACGTCGGTGGAGCCCTGGATGCTGGCGTGTCCGCGCAGCGCGATCACCCCACCGCCGGGGCGGCCGATGTTGCCCAGCAGCAACTGGATGATCGATCCGGCGCGGATGTACTGCGCGCCCACCGAATGCTGCGTCCAGCCCACGCTGTACACCAGCGCCGAGGTGCGTTCGCGTCCGGAGTTGCGCGCCCACGCCTTCGCCACTTCCAGGAAGTCCGCCGCCGGCACCCCGCACACCCGCTCCACCATCTCCGGGGTGTAGCGGGCGTAGTGCCGCTTGAGGATCTGATACACGCAGCGTGGATGCTGCAGTGTCGGATCGTTGGGGATGCCGTCGGCGGTCCCCTCGACCGGCGGCCCGCCCGAACCGCTTTCGTAGGGTTCGCTGCGTTCCTTGGCGCCGGCCCCGCCCTCCTCGGGTTCGGTGCTCTCGTACTGCCACGTCGTGGTGTCGTAGGAGGCGGAGTCGCCGTCGTAGCCACTGAACAACCCGTCGAGATCCTCGGTGTCCGCGAACCTTTCGTCGACGAGGAACGACGCGTTGGTGTAGGCGACGACGTACTCGCGGAAGTCCAACTCGTGGGACAGGATGTAGTTGATCACCCCGCCCAAAAACGCGATGTCACTGCCCGCGCGCAGCGACACATAGCGGTCGGCGACTGCGCTGGTGCGGGTGAACCGTGGGTCGATGTGCACGACCTGCGTGCCGCGCGCCTTGGCCTCCATCACCCACTGGAACCCGACCGGATGGGCCTCGGCCATGTTCGAGCCCATGATGACGATGAAGTCCGAATTGGCGAGATCCTGCTGATAGTCCGTCGCCCCGCCGCGACCGAAGGAGGCTCCCAGACCGGGAACCGTGGCGCTGTGTCAAATACGCGCCTGGTTCTCGATCTGCAGCGCGCCCAGCGCGGTGAACAGCTTCTTGATCAGATAGTTCTCTTCGTTGTCCAGCGTCGCTCCGCCCAGGCTGGCGATACCCAGCGTGCGGCGCAGGGTGTGGCGGTCGGCGTCGAACTGCTGCCAGCCCTTCTCCCGGGCGTCGAGCACCCGATCGGCGACCATGTGCATCGCGGTGTCGAGGTCGATCTCCTGGAAATCGTTGGCGTACGGCGGACGGTAGCGCACCTTGGTCAACCGCTGCGGACCGGTAACCAGTTGTTTGCTCGCAGATCCCTTGGGGCACAGCCGTCCTCGGGAGATCGGGCTGTCGGGGTTGCCCTCGATCTGGATGATCTTGCCGTCCTCGACGTAGACGTTCTGCGCGCAGCCGACCGCGCAGAACGGGCACACCGACTTCGTCACGTGGTCGGCATCGGAGGTGCGCGGCGTCAGCGCGGCCGATCGCTGCGACTGGGCGGCCTTACCCCGGCCCAGCGGGTCCTGCCCGGTGAGCTGGCGGTACACCGGCCACGACTGGATCAGCTTCTTGATCACCATCGACGTCTCCTCTACCCGGCTTACCCCGATCCAATCATCCTTTCGCGTGGCCGTCAGCGCGTCGGGTCGGCCAAAGCGCGGTGATCATCACCGCGACCCTCTATCGTGCGGGGGTGCCTGAAATCGATCGTCGCAACATGATGCTGATGACCGGAATCGCCGCCCTGGGCGCCGCCGCCCTACCCGCTGGATTGGCGAACGCTGCGCCGCCTCGGCCGTCGCCGCCGATGCAACCGGTCCCCGACGCCGCCTCCACCGGCGGCTACCTGTTCCAGGACGAGTTCGACGGCCCGGCCGGTTCGGCCCCCGATCCGGCCAAGTGGCTCATCCAGACCTGGGACGACCCCGTCGACCCGCCGATCGCGGGCCATTACCGCGACGACCGCCGCAACGTGTTCGTCGACGGCAACTCCAACCTGGTGCTGTGCGCCACCCGCGAAGGCGACCAGTACTTCAGCGGTAAGGTGCTCAGCCACTTCCGCGGCCAGATCAACACCACCTGGGAGTCGCGGATCAAGTTCGAATCCATGCACCCCGGGCTGTGGCCGGCCTACTGGCTGCTCAACCAGGATCCGCTGCCCGACGGCGAGGTCGACATCGTCGAGTACTACGGCAACGGGCTGTGGCCGCCGGGCACCACCGTGCACGCCGCCTCCAACGGAAAGACGTGGGAGGGCAAGTCGATTCCCGAACTGGTCGACCCCGCCTGGCACACCTGGCGGGTCAACTGGGCCGAGGACGGGTTCCGGTTCTGGCGTGACTACACCGACGGCGCCGAACCGTACTTCTACGTTCCCGCCAAACCGATTCCGGTGCACGGCCGCCCCGACGACCTGCGGTGGCCGTTCGGCATCCCCGGCTACTGGCTGCAGGCGATCTTCAACCTCGCGGTCGGCGGCTCCGGCGGCGGCGATCCCGCCAGGGCGCCCTATCCGTCGGTGATGCTCGTCGATTGGATCCGCGTCTGGTAAAGCCGCGGGTTCCGGCGGCGCTGGACCCGCTGCTCGTCGCGGTGTTCGGCGCCGCGGTGAGCCTGTTCGGTGCCGGATGGCCGTCCTTCTGGTACGACGAGGCCGCGACGATCTCGGCGTCCTACAGCCGATCGCTGGGTGAGCTGTGGCAGATGCTCGGCCACGTCGACGCCGTGCACGGCCTCTATTACCTGTTGATGCACGGGTGGTTTCAGCTGTTTGCGCCCACCGAGTTCTGGTCGCGGGCGCCCAGCGGGCTGGCGGTCGGGGCCGCCGCGGCGGGTGTGGTGGTGCTGGGCGCGCAGTTGTCGTCGCGGTCGGTGGGCGCGGCGGCCGGGGTGATGTGCGCGGTCCTGCCGCGCACGACGTGGGCGGGCATCGAGGCGCGGCCGTACGCGCTGTCGATGATGTTCGCGGTGTGGCTGGCCGTGGTGCTGGTGTGGGCGACGCGGCGGACGGGTTGGTGGCCGTGGGTCGCCTACGGCGCGCTGCTGGCGGTGTCGGTCCTGCTCGACGTGTATCTGGCGCTGCTGTTCGTCGCGCACGCGGTGTTCGTGGTGGCGTTCCGGCGGTCGGCGGTGGTGCCGTTCGCGGCGGCCTCGACGACGGTGCTGGCGGCGGCGGTGCCGTTTGTCGCGACGGTGGCCGGTCAGGTGAACCAGATCAGCTGGATCACGCCGATCGGGTGGCGGACCTTCGAAGACGTTGCGGTGCAACAGTATTTCGACCGTAATCCGTACTTCGCGGCGCTGGCCGGGCTGGTGGTGCTGGCGGCGGTGGTGATGTGGCTGTGCGGGGCACGGCCGGTGGACCGTGAGCCTCTGGTGCTGGCGGTGGGGTGGCTGGTGGTGCCCACGGTGTTGATCGTGGGGTACTCGGCGATCGTCGAGCCGCTCTACACGCCGCGCTATCTGAGCTTCACCGCGCCCGCGATGGCGTTGCTGCTGGGGGTGTGCATTGTCGCGGTGGCGGGTTCGGGCTGGCTGGCCGCCGCGGTGGTGGCATTGTTCGGCGTCGTCGCCGCACACAATCACGTTGTGGTGCAACGCGGTTCGTATGCGAAGTACGGGATGGACTACAGCGCGGTGGCCGACCTGATCTCTGCGCGGGCCTCGCCCGGTGACTGCCTGCTGGTCAACGACACCGTGACGTTTCACCCCGCGCCCATGCGGCCCCTGCTCGCCGCCCGTCCCGACGCCTTCCGTGACCTGGTCGACGTCAGCCTGTGGCAGCGGGCGACCGACCGCGACGCGGTCTTCGACACCAACCTCGTGCCGGAGGCGTCGGTGGGACCGCTGGAGCACTGCGCGGAGGTGTGGATCATCACGCAGGCCGAGCACCCGATGCCGTTCGCCGTCACCCCGGCCTTTCCGATGGTGCAGGGCTTAGGGTTTCAGTTGCTCGACCGCTGGCAGTTCAACCTGGTACAGGTGATCAAGGCGGTGCGTTAGCCCAGGGTGCGGGTGCCGTCCTCGCCGCGTCGGGTGAGCCTTTGGGCGTCGAGGCGTTCGAGCAGCGGGATCGCGACCCGACGGGTGGTGTTCAGCGCGCGTTTGGCCTCGGCGGCGGTGAACGGCCGCGGCAGTGTCGTGAGGATCTTGACGGCGCGCTCCAGCGCATCGGGCCCCAGGACGACACCGTCGGCGATCTTGGTCAGCCGCTTGGCGCGCACGGCGGCGGCCAGCTCGCGCGGGCCGAGGCCCAGCCCGCGCAGTTCGTCGGCCTCCGGGGCGCGGAACGGTTCGGCGGCCAGTCGCTCCTCGAGGGTGCGCACGGCCTCGTCGACGCGCTGCGGCAGAGCGGTGTCGGGCCTGCGCACCCGCCCGTCGACGAGTACGAGGCCGGTGCCGTCGAGCAGGGCAGGGATGAGATCGACCGTAGGGATGTCGAGGTGTTGGCGCAGGGTTTCCAGCGGCATGCCCGCCGCGACGTCGTTGCGGGCAGACCATTCGTCCAGCGCCGTCATCATTTGATGACGCCGCTCGGTCCACCACGTCTGGTCGACGACCCAGTCGCCGACCCGCTGTCCGTCGGCCGGGAAACCCATGGCGCGCAACTCGTCGGCACGGGCGCACACCGGCGGCCCGGCCCGCCCCGAGGCCAACTCGGCGGCCCGCACCCGCGCCGCACCCCGTCGGCGCAGCGGCGGCGGGCGCACATCGAGCACCTCGACGCCTGCGGCGATGCGGTGCGCGCCGGGGTCCCGCAGCAGCCCGACATCGCCGATACGCAACGGCAGCGGGCGCGCCAGCCGCAGCCGCGCGGCCTGCCCCAAAGGCCGCACCTGCACCGGCACCGCCGCAGACCCGATGTGCAACACCACGTTTCGGTGTAGCTCGTCGGCCGACCGCAGCGCCACGTCGATCTCGGCGGTGTCCAACCACGCGGCCGGGGTGCACAGCACGTCACCGCGGCCGATGTCGCGGTGGTCCACACCGCGCAGATTCACCGCGACCCGCGCCACCGCCTGCACCGCGGGCTCGTCGCGGCCCAGCGACTGCAGCCCGCGGATGCCGACACGTCGGCCGGCATGCTCGAGTTCGTCGCCGACGCGCAGCGTTCCGGCCGCCAGCGTGCCGGTGACCACGGTGCCCGCGCCGCGGATCGTGAAGGACCGGTCGACCCACAGTCGCACGTCGGCGTCGAGGTCGGGCCGGGGCAATCGCGCGGCCAGACCCAGCAGTTCGGCGCGCACCGCGTCGAGGTCGCTGCCCAGCACAATCGACGCGTCTGGAAGCCGTTCCTGCACTTGGCCTATCGCGCGGGCCGGGTCGGCGAGGTCGGTCTTGGTGATAGCGACCAGCCAGTGCCGCACCCCGAGGGCCCGCAGTGCGGCGCAGTGTTCCTCGGACTGCGGCATCCAACCTTCGGTGGCGGCGACGACGAACATCACCGCCGGCACCGGCCCGACACCGGCCAGCATGTTGGCGACAAAGCGTTCATGCCCCGGCACGTCGACGAACGCGAACTGCTCACCGTCGACCTGCGTCCACGCGAAGCCCAGCTCGATCGTCAGCCCGCGGCGCTGCTCCTCGACCAGCCGGTCGGGCCACATGCCGGTGAGCCGCTGCACCAGCGTCGACTTGCCGTGATCGACGTGGCCGGCGGTGGCTATGACGTGCACGCCCGCACCGCGGCCACGAGTGCGTCGTCGTCCCCGGCCGGCACCGTGCGCAGGTCGAGCAGGCAGCGTCCGTTCTCCAGCCGGCCGACCACCGCGGGGCTGCCGACCCGCAACGGCGCAGCACACGACTCCGGCAGGCTGACCGCCGCGCTGGGCAACTGCACGCCCGGCGCGCCACCGCCGCCGACGGCGGCCACACAGTCGACGGCCTCGGCATCGGGTAGCTGCGCGGCGATGCGGCGGGCGCGCTGCCGCAGCTCGGCGGCGTCGGCCTCGAGCGCCTCGGCGACCGGTGGCGGCGGGCCCACGATGGTGGCCTCCAGCGCGGACAACGTCAGCTTGTCCACCCGCAGGGCGCGGGCGGCGGGGTGGCGGCGCAGCCGCTCGACGATGTCGGCCGCACCCAGCAGCAGGCCGGCCTGGGGGCCGCCGAGCAGTTTGTCGCCGCTGGCGGTGACGAGGTCGGCGCCGTCGCGCAGCATGGTGGTGGCGTCGGGTTCGTCGGGCAGCAGCGGGTGCGGGGCCAGCAGCCCGGAGCCGATGTCGACGACCAGCGGGACGCCCAGACCCGTCAGCTCGGGCACGGCGACCGTCGACGTGAAACCGGAGACGGCATAGTTCGACGGGTGCACCTTGAGCACGAAACCGGTGTCGGGGCCGATGGCGTCGGTGTAGTCGCGCAGGTGGGTGCGGTTGGTGGTGCCGACCTCGCGGATGCGTGACCCGGTGGACGCCATCAGCTCGGGCAGCCGGAACCCGTCGCCGATCTCGATGAGCTCGCCGCGGCTGACCACGATCTCCTGGTCGGGCGCCAGCGTCAGCGCGGTGAGCAGCAGCGCGGCGGCGTTATTGTTCACGACGTGCACGGCCTGCGCGGTGGGGACCGCGTCGGCCAGGGCTTTCAGCGCGCCGCGGCCGCGGCGGGCCCGTCGACCCGTGTGCAGGTCGAACTCGACGTCGGTGGCGCCCGCGGCGGTGACCATGGCGTCGACGGCGGCCGGCGACAGCGGGGCCCGGCCGAGGTTGGTGTGCACGACGACGCCGGTGGCGTTGATGACCGGCCGTAGACTCGCGGCGCTGCTGGGCAGGGCGGCCACGGCGTACTCGGTGACCTCGTCGGGGCCGATATGGCCGTCGCGAGCCTGCCGTTGGGCCTGTCCGACAACGTCTTTCACGAGCGCGCGACCGAGGGTGTGGGCGGCGGAGACGAGGCGCGGGTCGGCGAGCACGGCATCGGTGCGCGGGATGAGCCGCCGCGCATCCTGTGATTTCGGCGTGGCGGGTTGCGCTGACCGCGACTGCTCACGCCGAAATCCCATCTGCTTACTCGTGGTTGTCCATGACGGAGCGGACGATCGGCAGCAGCCAACCCGAGATCGGCCACACCGCCGCGAGTGCGAACGCGGTCAGGGCGTTCACCAGGCCGACGACCGTGCGCTGTTGGCGGCCGTCCTCGTCGTCACCGAAGCCGTTGCGCAGCAGGACCACCGTGGTGGCAAGCCACCCGGCAAGATAAAGGATCACCAAAACGACGCTCACTGCCTCAGTTGTACCCTGTTGGCGCGCTTTGGGGTACACAGTCGGTGTGTTGATCTCGGTGGGACACGGCGCACTTGACCGAAGCGGTCTGGTGCCGCTGCTGCGCGGCGCCGACGTGGCCGCCCTCGTCGACATCCGCCGCTACCCCAACAGCAGGCGCAACCCGGACGTCGAAACCGGTGCGATCGCCGGGTGGGCCGGCGAGGCGGAGCTGGACTACCGCTGGGACGAGCGGCTCGGCGGGCGACGGCGGCTGCCCGCCGGAACCGAACCGGAGGACCGCTGGTGGCGGGTGCAGCAGTTCGCCGCGTATGCCGCCTACACCCGCACCGAGCCGTTCGGCGAGGCGCTGGCCGAGCTGATCGCGCAGTCGCGGCGGCAGCGCACGGCGATGATGTGCAGCGAGTCGGTGTGGTGGCGCTGCCACCGGCGCATCGTCGCCGACGTGGCGGTGGTGAAGTTCTCCGTGCAGGTCTGCCACCTCATGCACGACGGCCGGCTCGTCGAGCACGAGCCGTCGGAAGGGGCCCGGATACGGGCCGACGGGCAGATCGTGTGGGCGTGAGCGGTGGCGGAGGCGGACGGGAATCGAACCCGCCAGCGACAGAATCTGCCGCTCAGCGATTTTGAAGACCGTGCCGGTCACCAGACCGGATACGCCTCCCTACCCACGCGTCGATCATGCCAGGCACGATGGACGCCATGACAGATCACGGCGCCCACCGACTGACCCAGTACGCCCACGGCGGCGGCTGCGCGTGCAAGATCCCGCCGGGCGAACTGGAGGACGTGGTGCGCGGGTTGACGGCCGCGCCGCTGGACCCGGTCGGTGAGCTGCTGGTCGGGCTGGACCACGGGGACGATGCGGCCGCGGTGCGCATCCGGGGCAACCTGGCGTTGATCGCGACGACGGATTTCTTCACCCCGGTGGTCGACGACGCCTACGACTGGGGACGCATCGCGGCCGCCAACGCGCTCTCCGATGTGTACGCGATGGGCGGGCGTCCCGTCGTGGCGGTGAACCTGCTGGGCTGGCCGCGCGAGGTGCTGCCGTTCGAGCTGGCGGCCGAGACACTGCGCGGCGGGCTGGACATCTGCAGCGAGGCGGGCTGTCATCTGGCCGGCGGGCACAGCGTCGACGACCCGGAGCCGAAGTACGGCCTGGCGGTCACTGGCATCGGCGACCCGAACCGCTTGCTGCGCAACGACTCCGGTAAGCCGGGGGTCCCGCTGTCGCTGACCAAGCCGCTGGGTGTCGGCGTGCTCAACAGCAGGCACAAGGCCACCGGCGAGCGCTTCCCCCACGCCATTGAGGCGATGACCACGCTGAACGCGGCGGCCGCACAGGCCGCCCTGGCGGCCGGTGTCCAATGTGCCACCGACGTCACGGGTTTCGGGCTGCTGGGCCATCTGCACAAGTTGGCGCGGGCCAGCGGTGTCACCGCAGTACTCGACGCGGCGGCGGTGCCCTACCTTGACGGCGCGCGGGAAGCTGTGAAAGCCGGTTACGTCAGCGGCGGGACCAAGCGCAACCTGGACTGGGTGGCGCCGCACGTCGACCTGGGTGCGGTGGGCCGGGACGAGGCGCTGTTATTGGCCGACGCGCAGACCTCCGGCGGCTTGTTGATCGCCGGTGAGATCCCGGGCGCGCCGGTGATCGGCGAACTGGTGGCTCGTGGCGCACACACGATCGTGGTGCGGTAGGCCGAGCGAACTACCTGGCGGCGAGGGGGGTGGCCCGCTTGGGGCCGTCGGAGAACACCGGGTTCTGCACGGGCTCCGCGGGATCATGCTGGTCCGAGACGTCTTCGGCCTCGGGAAGATGGGAAAAAAGGTCGTTCGACTTCAAGAATTAAGTCCTTCGATAAGTGCCGCATCCGAAAGAGCGGACGGTGAGGTGCAGGCCGATGGCACTGCCGACCGGTGACGGTCTACCGCCCAGCTTACACGCTCGCACCGTGAGGTGCGTCACGCGGACAAGGTCGCCCCGACCGGACGGGCGAGTGTCAGATCGACGACGACGACCCGCGTACTGGTGGTGGAACTGCCGGGGTGGTAGTCCATCGTCGTGATCGTCGCGCGGCCGCCTTGCGGGTCGATCTGCGCAAGTCCGAGCATCTGCCCGGCCACGCTGAACGTCTCGCCGATCTGCGCCCCGGTGGACATGTCGATCACCGTCACCTCCGTGGTGTAGGCGGTGTGGAACGCACCCGGGGTGGCCAGGCCGGTGGTGACAATGGCCCGCGTGCCCTCGGTGTTGAGCTGCACGAGGTCGTGGTCGCCGGAGATCATGTCCGCATAGGGCCGGCCCAGCAGGGTGTAGGTCTGACCGACCTGCATGCCGCTGAAGACGTCGATCACCGCCACGGAGGTGATTTCGGTCGACGCCCCGGTGTCGGGATCGAAGGTGGTCTCGTAGGCGGATACGACGGCGCGGGTGCCGTCGGCGGTGAACTGGGCCACCTCGCCGTTGCCCGAGATGACGACGGGCTCACCGATGAGCGCGCCGGTGGTCATGTCGATGACCGACACCCGGGTGTCGCCGCCGACCCATTGGGTGATCGTCGCGCGCGTTCCGTCCTCGTTGGCCCGGCCCCCGTTGAGGACGCCGTTCTCGGGCAGCGTGACGGTGGTGCCGATCTGCGTTCCCGTCGTCGCATCGAACACCGCCGCGCGGATGACGTTGTTGAACACCGTCGTGACGATCGCGCGGTCACCGTCGCCGTCGAAGATCGACTCCAGGTCCGAGAACTCCAGCCCGCCGGGCACGCTGACGATCTCGCCGACCGGCTCTCCTGTCATGGTGTCGATGGTGGCCAATCGCGTCGTCCGGGAGAACACGTCGGTCATGACCGCGACCGTGGCCAGCGTGCCGTCGGCATTCAGGTGGCCGCCGAAATTGACATTGCCGAGCACACTGATCTGGCCGACCTGGGTCGCGGAAGCCGTGTCCACGACGGTCATCCATGTCGTGGGCGTCGGAAGCGACGTGCTGCGGTGGATGATGACCGCGCGGGTTCCGTTGTCGGACAGCAGGGTCTGAAAGCCCTCGCTGTCCGGGAGAACCAGCGAGGTGCCGACCTGTGTGCCGGTTGCGGCATCGACAATCGAGACGTAGGTGGTGTCGGAGGACGCCCATTCTCTCGTCATGGCCACGATGCGGTCGGTCTCCGGGATCGCCAACAGCGCGGTAAAGGAACCTGTCAGATGGCCGTCGAGGGCGAACGTCGCACCGCGCTGTTGTCCGGTCGCGGTGTCGATGACCGTGACGCGACTGACTCGACTCGGATCCAATGCGGACGTCACGTACACCGCTCGCGTCCCGTCTGCGGTGAAGACCAGGGATGCGCTGAGGTTGTCGTCACCCGACAGGTCGACGACATCGCCGAGTCGCCCACCGTTGACGGCGTCGACGACGGTCACCTCGTAACGCTGCCCCTGCTTGGTGTTGTCCTCGTCGAGCCCGATCGTGATGAGGGCGCGCGTACCCGTGGGGTTGAATTGCACGCCACCGGGATTGGAGCCGGTCACGGTGACCACATCGCCGACCTGCTGACCGGTGGCCGTGTCGATCAGGACCAGTCGGGTGGCGTAGGTGTTGGTCGCCGAGCTCCACTCGTCCGCGGTGACCGCGGCCCTGGTGCCGGTGTCGTTGAAGCTGAGTTGGCCGCCGCCGGCCAACGGCACCGGCGTCCCGATCTGGGCCCCGGTCTGCGCGTCGATGACGGTCACCGTGGTGAGGTACGAGCCCGTCGCGGTCTCCTCGGAGGCGAGGACCACCACGCGCTGGCCGTCGGGAGTGAACCGGGCCTGAAGTCCGTTCGAGGCGCGTCCGAGGGTGCTGCCGACCCGCTCGCCGGTGAACGGGTCGATGAGCGCCAGGTAGCTGGTGGGCGTTCCGGAGGCATCGTAGTCCAGGGTGGTCACCAGCGCGCGGGTGCCGTCGGCGTTGAAACCGGCTGTCCCGTAGGGATTTCCCTCCGGGGCGCCGGGAAGGAACACGCCGCCGAGCACTACGGGCGTTCCAGCGATGCCGACATCGTCGAAGGCACGCTTGATGGCGTTGATCGCCGAGGCGTCGAAGCCCACCGCCCTGGCCTGGTTGATGACGGCGTATCGCGCCATCCGGTAGTCGGCGTTGCTGGGCATCGCGCCCAATGAGTTGTAGAAGACCTTCGCCCACATGGAGTCGCTGACTTCGGTGGTGGCCGAGTCGGTCATCATCAGGTAGGCGGCGTGGGTGAAGATCGTACTGTTCTCGTACTCGTCGGCGCCGAGCTGACGGTAGTGCGTGCGGTAGTCGTCTTCACCGTCTTGGCTGTCGGGGGCGGCCATGTCGCGAAGTGCGCAGGCAACCTTCGCACACGTCCTTGCGCTGTTGACGTCCCAGAGGGCCTCACCGATCCGCCACCGCTCGATGGAGAACTGCGAGTCGCCGTAGACGCTCGCTTCGATCAGCCCGCCCATGATGTCGGCGTAGGCCTCGTTGAGCGCGTTGGCCTCGGTGTTGCCACCCAGCCAGTCGATGTGCGAGCCGTTCTTGTAGGTCATGACGGCCTGGATCACCGCGTGGGTCAGCTCGTGGCCGACGATGTCTGCACCGGCCGCATAGTCCTCGGCCAGGATGATTCGCGGGGTCCCCGTCCAGATCGCGTTGTCCAGGCCGTTGCCGACGACGTCGAACCGGATCGTGCTCATCACACCCTTGAGGAAGTTCGGGTCCAGGCGCTTGTAGAGGTCGTGGGCGGCGGCCGCGTTGGCCAAGGCCGACACCCCGTCGCGATCCCAGTTGCCCAGCAGGTCTTTCGTGATCTCTTGACCGTTCCTCGTCCCGATATACCTGCCCTCCTTGTACCACTGCGCCCGGTACACCTCGAGCTTGCGTGCCACGTCGCGTAGGACGTAAGTATTCCCGAAGGGCGGGTTTTCGCGAACCTCCACGGTGATGGGGCGGTCGTTTCCGAGCGCATCGGGTGCCGTCTCCGACGTCGAGGCGGCAGCCGCCTCCATCGCGGACGTCTCGGCGAAGAGGGTGCCCACCTCCCATCCGTTGGCGTACAAGTAGTACGTGTCGGCGACCAACGGCAGGTCGGCCTGCGGATCGTCGACCGAGGGGTCGGTGGAAAGCGTCACACGCCAAGCCAATCGAGGTGACGTGCTGGGGTCAGCGTTGTAGACGACGAGGTCGGCCTGCGACGTCAACCCGGCTACCAGCTCGTCGCGCTCCGCGTCGGACAGATCCCCGAAATGGTTCAGCAGCGCGGCGACCGCGGTGTCGGTGGCGTCCTGGACGCCGAAACTGTCGTCGGGCGTGGTGTCGACGGCGGTGATGTCGGTGTCGTACATGCTGAAAACGCCGGTGACGGCGCCGTTGTGGTCGGTGACGAGAACGACCTCGCTTCCCACAACGGGTATACCGTTGACCTCCTGGCGCAGGCTGTAGAAGTGCGCCGCACCAACCGCACTGCCGTCCAAACCCTCGATCGCGAGGTCGGTGATGCGCTCCTCCGCGGCGAAGTTCGCCGAGGCCCCGAGTAGTTCGGCCACGCGGTTCAACACCTGGGCCGCTTCGGCGCTGTTGCGCACCGGCACGTCGATGAACTGCCCGTCGATCACCCGGATCGTGCCGTCACCGTTGGCGCTGACCTCCACCACGCCGCTCTCGAGGAGGTTCCGCAGCTGATCGATGTCCAGCGGTGCGGCGCTGACGATGGTGATGTGCACGGTGGCGGGGCTGCTGACGGCGCCGGAGTTGTCCTCGACCGTGTACTCGAAGCTGTCGCTGGTCACACCGGTCGCCGTCGACACATAGGTCACCACCCCGGTGACAGGATCCACTGTGGCGGTGCCGAATTCGGCTTCCCGAGTGATGGTCACGGTCGTCACATCGACCTTGCCGTCGGCATCGGTGTCGTTGGCGGTGACCGTGATGGTGGCGCTACCGCCTTCGTCGACGGTGGCGGTGTCGTCGTTGGCCACCGGCGGGTCGTTGAGCGCGCCGACCGTGATCGTCACCGTGGCGACGTTGCTGGTGGCGACGCCGTCGGTGACCTGGTAGGTGAAGCTGTCCGGACCGCTGTACTCGGGTAGCGGTGTGTAGGTGAATGAGCCGTCGGCGTTGAAGTCCAACGTGCCGTTCATCGGTGGGGCCACCAAAATGGCCGTGAGTTGGTCCGCGGTGTTGTCGACGTCGGTGTCGCCGACCAGGACGCCGGTGGAGGCGGGCACCACCAGCACACCGTCCTCGCCGACGGTGTAGGTGTCGTCGTTGGCCACCGGCGCATCGTTGGCGGGCGTGACGCTCACCGTGACCGTCGCGGTGTCAGTGTGCTTGCCGCCACCGAAAAGGCTTGCCAGTCCGTGCAAGTGGAACGCTTCGGCGTCGCTGACCGTGTAGGTGAAGGTATCGGTGCTGCCGGAGAAATCTGGGTTCGGGGTGTAGGTGATGGTGCCGTCGGGGTTGACGACAACGGTGCCGTTGGCGGGTTGGGTGACCGCGGTGACGCTCAAGGTGTCGTCGTCGACGTCGTTGCCCAGGACGTCGATGGTGATGGGCGTGTCCTCGGAGGTGGTGATCAGGTCCGCGACGGCGTCGGGGCTGGTGTTGAAGAAGGTCCGGGTGATCTCGCGACGCACGAACGCCAACACCGCCCACAACAGCGGCGGGTCGGCCGGTGTGTCGGGTCCGGATCCGATGAACGGCGAAAGCAACGCTCCGACAACCGTTGTGGCGACGTTCACGATTGTGCCCACCAACCCGGTGGCGACCCCCGCGGTTTGAGTCGGGGCGATGTCGACGACATCCGGGACACCGGTTTCGTCGACCGTGGTGGTGGTGGTGGTGGTGAACAGTTCCGGCGCATCGATGTCGTCGTCAGACGAGAAGCGCAAGGTCGAGAAGGCGGGTGTGTCCTCGACGGAAGCGGCGTCGGGGCCCTCGGCAGCGGGAGCCGGGTCGGGAATCTGTGCTTCGGGCGTGGGGATCGCTCGCGCGGCGGAGGAGCCGTCCGGTTCGGGCGGTGCGGACTGCGGCGTCGTCGGTGCGCTCACCTCACCCGGTTCCGACGGTGCGGGCGGCGTCGAAGTCGGCGGCTGTTCCTCGGCACCGGCGACGTCGTCGTCCACGATGGTGACCAACGGGTCGTCGGTCGCGAGGTCCTGCGCCACCTCGTCGTCGGGGTCCTGGCCGGATACGTCGTCGTCGGTCGGCGCCTGGTTGTCGGTGTGGCCTGCGGGCGACTCACCGCTCGGATCGGTGGCGGTGGCCATCGACGGCGCAGAGGGATCGCTGGCGGCGGAGGTGCCGTCGGCGCCGGACGTGTTGTCGGCGCGGGCGATGCCTGCGCCGTTTCCGCTCGCCACCGCGATACCGACGCCGAGCGCCACCGCCAACGCTCCCACCCTGCCGATATGGCGCGCATAGGTGCTGTGCGGATAGCTGAAGACCGCAGTGAGCACCGCATTTTGAGCACGCCGGTCAGCGGATGGGGCCATCGGGAGCCTCCGATATGTGGGAGTCAGAACTTGCACGGGAAAACTTACGGCAAAGGCAGCTTCTGAGTCACGCATACCGGCGCAGCGATTATGCAGAAAATGGCAAATTTTCGTCTACGTCAAGAAAGTTGCAGGTAGCGGGCGCGTTCCGGCCCGGGCGGAGTGCGGTTCGCCACGACGACGCCGTCGTGGCGAAAAGTTTGCCACCGATGGGTCGCCGTAGGCAGTCGGGCGACGATATCGGGTTGCGACACGGTCACGGAACGGTACCCATCCGTGCATCGTGGGCCACACCGGCCTCGTCGGTCACTAACGTCACACCGGCCCATCGCCGACGTCGTTGCGACGTCCGCCGCCCGGAAGGTGTGACATGTCGCCGCGTCGAATTGCCTCGCTCTCGGTGGCGTCGGCGACTGCGCTGTGCGTGGTGATCGGTAGCGCGCCGCCCGCGAGCGCCGAGCCGTGCACGGGTGCTGCCGCCGCGATCCAACCGCCGGCGCCCAACGCCGAGGAGACACCGTCGCTGGGACCCGGCGGTCCTCCGGTCGGACACCGGCCGCGCAACACCAACGACGACGCCCCCGCGCCGCGGCTCGGGCAACTGCCCCGTGCCCAGGTGCAGCAGCAGGCCGCGGTGCAGCCCGTGCCGAGGCCCGCGAGGCCCGAGGCAGCGGCCGCGGTGGTCGAGCCGCCACCGGCTCCGCCGCCGCCCGCCCCGCCGGGCACGTCGATCGTCGGCTGGGTGACCGGGCCGGAAAGCCCCAACGACACCGTGAAGAAGTTCGCGATCACCGGCACCGATCTCGGAATCATGTGGGACAACGGCGATCCCGTCAATCGGCAGGTGCTGATGGCCTTCGGCGACACGTACGGCTACTGCGGCGTGCGCGGCCAGCAGTGGCGCTACAACGTGCTGTTCCGCAGCCAGGACGGCACGTTGTCGAACACGGTGGGCGTGCCCGACGGCATGGTCGCCAACAAGCACTCCGGCTCGCCGCTGTGGGCGCCGGGATTGTCCAAACAGATCATCAACAGCATCAAGTGGGCGCCCGAGGAGAAGGGCATCATCCCGACCGCGGGCGTCGCGGTCGGCGGCAAGCAGTACGTCAACTTCATGTCCATCAGGAGCTGGGACGCCGACGGGCGGTGGACGACGAACTTCTCGGCGATCGCGGTGTCACCCGACAACGGCGAGAACTGGGGCGTCTACCCGGATTCCGTGCGCCCCGCCGCACCAGATCGCGTCGAACGGGCGCGCTACGTGGGAGGCAACGAGAACTTCCAGCAGGGGGCGTTCCTCAAGCCCGGGCCCGGTGACCCGTACCTGTACTCGTTCGGTACGCCGTCGGGGCGTGGCGGTTCGGCGTACATCTCGCGGGTGCTGCCCGCCGCGGTGGCGGATCTGCGGCGCTACGAGTACTGGAGCGCGGACGCGAACGCCTGGGTGCCCGGCGATCCGGGGGCGGCGACGGTCGTCATCCCCGGCCCGGTGGGCGAGATGTCGGCCCAATTCAACACACACCTCAACCAATATCTGGTGCTGTACTGCAACGGCGCCAACGACGTCGTCTCCCGCACCGCGCCTGCGCCGCAAGGGCCGTGGAGTCCCGAGCGGGTGCTTGCGCGGTCAATGGAGATTCCCGGCGGCATCTACGCGCCGTTCCTGCATCCGTGGTCGACGGGCAAGGAGCTGTACTACAACCTCTCGCAATGGTCGACGTACAACGTGATGCTGATGAGAACCGTTCTGCCGTAGACCGATAGCGCGTCTACCGGGTGGCGCCGTTGATCGTGGGCTTGTCGATCATGCCCTTCTCGACGCCCCACATCGTGGCGATGGTGCGGTACTCCCCCGTCGAGATCAGGTGCTCCAGCGCCTGGCGCAGCGATTCGGCCAACGCCGAACCCTTCGCGACCGGCCACCCGTAGGGCGCACTGTCGAACACCTCACCGGCGGCCTCCAACGACCCGCCCGACGTCTTGATCGCGAATCCGGTCACCGGTGAATCCGCCGACAGCGCATCGACTTCCCCGTTGATCAGCGCGGTGTTCAGGTCGTCCTGGCTGACGTAGACGACCTTGTCGATCGGCGACATCCCGGCCGCCACACAGTCCTCGCTCTTGGCCGGGATCTCCTCGGTCTCCTGCAGCGACGCATACGACACCCCGACTCGCAGCCCGCACGCGTTCGCCGGGTCCACCTCGGCGCCCACCCGCTGAGCCCACAGCGTGCCCGCCTCGAAGTACGTCACGAAGTCGACGAGATCCTCACGCTCCTTGGTGTCGGTGAACGACGACATCCCGACGTTGAAGTCGCCCGCCCGCACCGACGGGAAGATCGCTTCGAACGCCGTTTCCCGGTATTCGGGCGCCAGGCCGAGCGTGCGCGCGATCGCGTTCATCAGGTCGACGTCGAACCCGACGATCTGGCCGTCGGCGTCCTTGAATTCGTTTGGCGCATAAGGCACATTCACGCCGATGATCAGCCGGCCCGTCGACTTGATGTCCTCGGGCACCGTCTCGGCGATCGGCGCCACCGCGCCCGGTGCGGCCGCCGGCGTCGCCGTGCTCGCCTCGGCGCTGGCAGGGCGCGCGTCGTCTCTCCCGGAGTTGCCGCGCCACTGCAGCACCCCGAACGTGCCCAGTGCGGCCACCAGCACCACGGCGCCCGCGACCGCCAACGCCCGCCGCGACACCCGCGGCCCGCTCGACGCCGCCCGCCCGGCCTGATGCCGACCGCTGCCCGACGCGCGCACCGGCGCGTTGAGCGCCCGTCGCGCCGCCGCGGCCAGGTCGCCGGCCTTCTGGTAGCGCTTGGCCGGCTTCTTGGCCATGCCCTTGGCGATCACCTCGTCGAACGGCGCCAGTCGCGCATCGGTGCCCGACGGGCGCGGCACCTCCTTGGTCATGTGCCCGGCGATCTGCTGCTCGAGGGTCTCGGCCGGATACGGCCGCACCCCGGTCAGGCACTCGTAGAGCACACACGCCAACGCGTAGATGTCCGCCGTGGGATCCACCGGCTTGCCCTCGAACCGCTCGGGGGCCATGTAGGCCATGGTGCCCAGCGTGCTGCCCGCGGTCGTCAATCCCTTCTCCCCGGCGCTGCGCGCCAGCCCGAAGTCGATGAGATACACGAACTCTCGATCGGTGATCAAGATGTTGGACGGTTTGATGTCGCGGTGGATCAGCCCGGCCTCGTGCGCGGAGTCCAGCGCGGTGGCCACGTGCTCGACCACCTTGACCGCCAAGGCCTTGTCCAACGGTTTGCCGGTGTCGGCCAGGATGGTGCCCAGATTACGGCCCTCGATCAGCCGCATCTCCAGATATAGCCGGCCGTCGATCTCGCCGAAGCCGTGGATCGGCACCACATGCGGGTCGTTGAGCCCGGCAGCGGCCTGCGACTCGCGGCGGAACCGCTGTTGAAACGTCTCGTCGGCGGCCATGCTCGGCGGCAGCACCTTCAGCGCCACGATCCGGTCGGTGTGGGTGTCGTACGCCCGATAGACCTCACCCATTCCGCCCCGGCCTATCAGCTGCTGTAGCTGGTAGTGCCCGAATGGTGTCGCGTCCACCTGTTGCTAACTCCTCGTCAGCGTGCCCCCGTCGCTGTGTCGATCGAAACTACCGCACGTTTGCGGGCGCGGGGAATGCGTCGCGCCAAGCCGCCGTAGGGGTCGCACATGATTCGATGGCGGTCGATGGGTGCCAACGTCCAACGTCAGCTGCAGCAATGGGAGCTACGCCCCGATGGTGCGCCGATCGGCGGGACCGGATCGACAATCGTGCCCGTACGCACGTCCGACGGCACCCCTGCCGTGCTCAAGCTCGGCACCGCATCCGCCCTCGAGCACCTGGTGCTGCGGCGCTGGGGCGGCCGGGGAGCGGCGCGGTTGTTTCGCGCCGATCCGCGCCGCCATGCGCTGCTGCTCGAACGGCTGCATCGGATCGACCTGACCAGCAGGCCCGACGTCGAGGCCTGTTACGTCGTCGCGGGACTCTACCGCCACCTCCACGTGCCCGCGATGCCCCAACTACCCACGGTGCCAGCGCTTCTCGAGCAATGGCTTCGCGACTTCCAGGCCCTTCCGCGCAGCGCACCGATCCCCCACCGGCTGGTGCAGCAGGCGATGGCGCTGAGTGACGGGCTCTCGGCGCTGCCCGCGGACAGCGTCGCGCACGGCAACCTCCATTACGGCAACGTGCTCGCCGCCGATCGCGCGCCGTGGCTGGCCATCGCGCCGCACCCGCTCAATGCCGACCCGGCCTACGACCTCGCGCCGATGCTGTGGAGCTGGTGGGACGAGCTTGCCGACGATGTCCGCGGCGGGGTCCGGCGCCGGTTTTACGCGCTGATCGACGCAGGCGGCTTCGACGAAGACCGGGCCCGCGCCTGGGTGCTGCTGCGCGTCGTGCGCGAGGCCACCAGGGTGCTGGCGTCGGATCCCTCCGCAGTGACCCGCTACGTGGCGCTGGCGAAGGCGGTGCAGGACTGACGGTGGACTTGCGGTAGTAGGTGAGCGAATAACTCGCTCAGAGGTTGGCAGACAGAGCACTGTCCCCGCTGGGAGGCTGGGCGGGCGCACCACCTCGACGCGCCCGCACGGTGATGCGTCCACCCCGCTTGGGCGTGAAGATCACGTGCTTGAGCCGCGTTTTCTCACCCGCCTCGGTCGTCGGCGCCAACTCGACCCGGCGCAGGATCTCCCGCAGCACCACGCGCATCTCCACCATCGCGAACCCCGCGCCCAGACATCGCCGATTGCCCCCGCCGAACGGCAGCCAGGTCGTCGGGCTCAGCGTGGCGCCCACCATCCGCTCGGGGTCGAAGCGCGTCGGGTCCGGGTACACCGAGGCGCTGTCGTGCACCAGCGTGATGCTCGGCACCACCATCACGCCCGCCGGCAGCCGGTATCCCGCGATCTCGACCGGTTCCTTGAGGATGCGACCCACGTCGGGCACCACCGGGCGGATCCGCAGTGTCTCCTTGGCCACCGCGTCCAGATACTCGTCGCCGGCCTCATCACCCGCGTCGGCCGCCGCCACCGCCTTGGCCAGGATCTCGGGGTGGCGCGTCAGCCGCTCCAACGCCCACGCCAGCCCCGTCGCAGTGGTGTCGTGCCCGGCCACCAGCAGGGTGATCAGCTGATCACGCAACTCCTTGTCGCTCAGTGCTTTTCCGTCGTCGGCACCGGCCTGAACCAGCATCGCCAACGCGTCGGTGCGCGACGCGAGGTCTGGGTCGGCGCGACGCTCGGCGATCTCCTCATACAGCAGCCGGTCGGCTTCCTCGATACGCTGCCGCAGCCCTCGCCACGGCCATCTGCGCTGCAGCTCGGGCTTGGCGATCGCGATCGACGCCCACGGGCCCACCCGCAGCAGCCGCGGCATCACCTCACGCAGCGCGGCCAGCCGCTTGGGATCGCTGGCGCCGATCACCGTCCGCAGGATGACCTCCAGGGTGATCTGCGACGTCTTCGGCGCGACGGCGAACGGTCGCCCGACCGGCCAACCCGCGACGTTGTCCGCGGCGATTTCGGCCATCGTCGCCATCTGCCGGGCCACCGCGTCGCGGTGAAACGGCGCCATCATCAGGCGACGACGGTCGCGGTGCACGTCGCCGTCGATCACCAGCAGCGAGCTGTCGCCCAACAGCCCGGCCAGCATCGAATTCGCCTCGCCCGCATGGAAAATCCGCGGATCACCCGCGAACACGGTCTTGATCGCGTCCGGATCGGCGAGGTACACCATCTCGCCCACCATCGAGTTGCGCAGCCGGAACACGTCGCCATAGCGCCGTTGGCACGCGGCCACGAACTGCGGCCACCATCGCACCATCAGCAACAGTTGCACCGCCGACGGAATCCGCGGCCCCGGCGGCAGTGCCCGCGTTGTTTGACTCATGCCTAACAGCGTAGGAGCCTCGATGATGACTTGGAAGACCTTTTGGATGAGGAGGTGGCTCTCGAGGATGAGGATCGCGATCAGCGGAGCAGGCATTGCCGGTACGGCGCTGGCGCACTGGCTGCACCGCACCGGCCACACTCCGACGCTCATCGAACGCTCGCCGGTGTTTCGCACCGGCGGATACATGATCGACTTCTGGGGAGTCGGGTATCGCGCCGCACGCCGCATGGGCATCGAGGACGCGATCCTCGACGCCGGCTACGACGTGCGGTGCGTGCGCTCGGTCGACGCCGACGGCGGTACGCAAGCCGAACTGCGCGTCGACATTCTCAGCGGCATGGTGGGCGACGACGTGACCAGCCTGCCCCGCGGGGACCTGGCCGCCGCTGTGTACGCCACCATCGACGGCAAGGTCGACACGCTGCTCGGCAACACCATCACCGCCCTCGAGGAGCATCCCGACGGTGTGCGACTGACGTTCGACCGCGCCGAGCCGCGAGAGTTCGACCTGGTCATCGGTGCCGACGGGCTGCACTCCAACGTGCGCGGGCTGGTCTTCGGCCCCGAACGCGACTACGAGCACTACCTCGGGTGCAAGGTCGCCGCCTGTGTGGTCGACGGCTACCGCCCGCGTGACGAGCTGGTCTATGTCACCTACAACACGCCCGGACGGCAGCTCGCCCGCTTCGCCCTGCGCGGTGACCGCACCATGTTCCTGTTCGTGTGGCGCGCCGAGCGCGACACCGGAGCAGACGGCGCCGTGCTGCCGGTCAAACAGCAGCTGCACGACGAGTTCAGCGGCGCGGGCTGGGAAGCCCGGCAGATTCTCGCGGCCGTCGACGACGTCGACGACATCTATTTCGACGTGGTCAGTCAGATCCGGATGGACCGCTGGTCGCAGGGCCGGGTCCTGTTGATCGGCGACGCAGCCGGCTGCATCTCGCTGCTGGGCGGCGAGGGCACCGGGCTGGCGATGACCGAGGCTTACGTGCTCGCCGGGGAACTGCAGCGCGCCGATGGCGACCACCGCCGTGCGTTCACCGCCTACGAGCAACAGCTACGCCCGTTCATCAGGGACAAGCAGGCCGGCGCCGAACGGTTTCTGGGCTTCTTCGCCACCAGGACCCGATTGGGCCTGTGGTTTCGCACCATGGCCATCCGAAGCATGAAAATCCGCCCGCTGGCCAGGCTGTTCGCCGGCAGCGCCGCCGACGAATTCGAACTGCCCGACTACGGCATGTAACGGGCCTTGGCCGCCCGCCGGTGGGTTACCGACTAAGTTGTCGGCGAGTCGCCACCACGCGACCACAGAGCCGGAAGATCGTTAAGACATGCGAGTTGACGGGCGAGACATCGCTGTTTCAGGCAGCCTGCTGCAGCCCCTGACCCGCCGGACCAACGACATCCTCCGCGTCGCCCTTTCCGGGGTGTTCCTCGCCGTGGTGATCTTCAGTTCGCTGATCACCCGCAACGAGTGGGTGGCCCTCGAGGAGTCGATCTCCGAGATCGTCGCGTTCCTCACCCCGACCCAGGCCAACCTGGTCTATCTCGGCTACGGCGTCGCGATCGTCGCGCTGCCGTTCGTCATCCTGGTCAGCCTGATCATCACCCGGCAGTGGAAGCTGCTGGGCGCGTACGCCGCCGCGGCCGCGATCGCCGGAGTGGCCCTGTCGATCAGCGGCGACGGCATCGCCGCCCCGCGGTGGCATTTCGATCTGTCCGAGCGGCTCGACACCGTGGCCTCCCAGTTCGTCGACGATCCGCGCTGGATCGCGATGCTCGCCGCGGTCCTCACCGTGTCGGGGCCGTGGCTGCCCGCCAAATGGCGGCGCTGGTGGTGGGCGCTGCTGCTGGCGTTCGTGCCGATCCACCTGATGATCAGCGCCATCGTGCCCGCGCGGTCGCTGTTCGGCCTGGCCGTCGGCTGGTTCGTCGGCGCGCTGGTGGTGCTGGTGGTGGGCACCCCCGGCCTGGAGGTGCCGCTGGAGACCGCGGTGCGCGCGATGGCGCGGCGCGACTGTCTGGTGTCGGCGCTGCGGGTGGTGCGCCCGGCCGGCGCGGGCCCGCTGCTGCTGTCGGCGACCTGTGACGGGCATACCTCCACGGCGGTCATGGAGCTCTACGGCCCGCACCAGCGCGGCGGCGGCGTGCTCCTGCAGCTGTGGCGCAAGCTGCGCCTGCGCAACCGCGAGACCGCGCCGCTGCACGCGTCGATGCGCCGCACCGTCGAGCATCGCGCGCTGATGACCATCGCGATCGACCAGCTCAAGATCGCCAACACCGCGCCGATCGCCGTGTCGGCCCTCGAACGCGGCTGGACCCTGTACGCGCACACCCCCGCGCGCGGCACCCCGATCCGTGACCGCGCCGAGCAGACCCCCGTCGACCATGTCTGGGCGTCCCTGCGCGAACTTCACGACTGCCAGATCTCGCACGGCGACCTGCGCGCGAGCGAGATCACCGTCGACGACGACGCGGTGCTGTTCGGCGGTTTCCACTTCGCCGAGTACGGTGCCACCGACGCGCAGCTGCGATCCGACATCGCCCAGCTGCTCGTCACCACCACCGACCTCTACGACGCGCCGTCGGCGGTGCGCGCGGCCATCGACACGTTCGGCAAGGACATCGTGCTGGCGGCATCCCGGCGACTGACGAAATCCGCTGTGCCCGCGGCTATTCGACAGTCGGTCAGCCACGCCGGCGACGTCATCTCCGCCGCCAGGGACGAGGTCAAGCGCCAGACCCGCGTCGACGAGATCCGCGCCGAAACCGTCACCCGCTTCACCCGCAGCCAGGTGATCCAGTTGGTGCTGCTGGCCGCGCTGGTCTACGTCGCCTACCCGTTCATCAGCTCGGTGCCCACGTTCATCACCGAACTGCGCACCGCGAACTGGTGGTGGGCGCTGCTGGGCCTCGCGGTGTCGGGGCTGACCTACGTCGGTGCAGCCGCGGCGCTGTGGGCGTGCGCGGACGGGCTGGTCACGCTGCGCAGCCTGGTGGTCATGCAGGTCGCCAACAAGTTCGCCGCGACCACCACCCCGGCCGGCGTCGGCGGCCTTGCGCTGTCCGCCCGGTTTCTGCAGAAAGGCGGCGTCAACCCGATGCGCGCCACCACCGCCGTCGCGCTGCAGCAGTCGGTGCAGGTGGTCACCCACATCGGGTTGCTGATCTTCTTTTCCGCCGCGGCCGGGGTGTCGGCCGAACTGTCGCGCTTCGTGCCCAGCCTCGGCGCGCTGTATCTGGTCGCCGGACTGCTGCTCGGGCTCATCGGCACCTTCCTGCTGGTGCCGCGGCTGCGCCGCTGGCTGGCGACGGCGGTACGGCCCCGGCTCAAGGAGGTCGTCGGTCACCTCGTCGACCTCGCGGGTGAGCCACGGCGACTGGCGGTCATCGTGCTCGGTTGTGCGGCAACAACTCTGGGCAATGCGTTCGCGTTGTGGGCGGCCGTCGAGGCGTTCGGTGGCGACACCTCGTTCGTCACCGTCACCGTCGTGACGATGGTCGGCGGCACGCTGGCCTCGGCGGCCCCCACCCCCGGCGGCATCGGCGCGGTGGAGGCGGCGTTGATCGGTGGCCTCGCGGCGTTCGGCATGCCTGCCGCGGTCGCGGTGCCCTCGGTGCTGCTCTACCGCGTGCTGACGGCCTGGCTGCCGGTGTTCGTCGGCTGGCAGGTGATGCGGTGGATGACCAAGAACAACAAGATCTAGATCACGCCGCCGTCAATTGACACGCCATTAAATCCCTGCGGCGGAAGCGTTTCCCGTGGCGGACACCAGCGTATTCTTGGGGAATCGTGTCGAGACACCTGCACGTTGATCAACAAGCCGGTCCCTCGATCTCGAAGGGTGAACAGTGACCGAATCACCAACTGCTCAATCCAAGTGGCTGTCCAGATCGGCGTCGCAGACCCGCGGGTCGGACAAGTTGGAAGTCCAATTCCACTACGACATCTCCAACGACTTCTTCAAGCTGTGGCAGGACCCGACCCAGACCTACAGCTGCGCCTACTTCGAGCGCGACGACATGTCACTGGAAGAGGCCCAGATGGCCAAGGTCGATCTGGCGCTGGGCAAGCTGGGTCTGCAACCCGGCATGACCCTGCTCGACATCGGCTGCGGCTGGGGATCGACGATCATGCGGGCGGTGGACCGCTACGACGTCAACGTCATCGGGTTGACGCTCTCGGAGAACCAGAAGCGCCACATCGAGGACCACTGGTTCGCCAACTCGAAGAGCACCCGGCGCATGGAGGTGCGCCTGCAGCCGTGGGAGGACTTCGACGGGCAGGTCGACCGGATCGTGTCGATCGGGGCGTTCGAGCATTTCGGCTTCAACAAGTACGACGACTACTTCAAGAACACGTTCAGCTGGATGCCTGACGACGGGGTGATGCTGCTACACACCATCATCGTCCCCAGCGACGACGAGGTGAAGGCCAAGAAGCTGCCGTTGACCATGTCCAACGTGCGCTTCATCAAGTTCATCATGGACGAGATCTACCCCGGCGGACGGCTGCCGCTGGCCTCGATGGTCACAGACCACGCCGCCGCGGCCGGCTACACCGTCACCCGCGAACAGCACCTCCAACCGCATTACGTCAGGACGCTGGACACGTGGGCGGCCAACCTCGAGGCCAGCAGGGACGAGGCGATCGCGATCACCTCCGAGGAGGTCTACGAACGGTTCCACAGGTACCTCACCGGCTGCGCGGATCTGTTCCGCGGGGGCTTCACCGACGTCGCGCAGTTCACCTGTGAAAAGACCCCCGCCTAGCCAGGATACGAAGCACAGGATATTAGTCTGTGGGGGAAACGGGCGGCTGCCAGCCCCCGTCGGCATACAACAGGAGGCCAGCCGCAGATGTCGGAGAGCAGGTCGGGCTCGACCGAAATGCGTCCGCCCTACGAGGACATTCAGGCCCACTACGACATCTCGAATGACTTCTTCGGGTTGTTCCAGGATCCGACGCGCACCTACAGCAGCGCGTTCTTCGAGCGTGACGACATGACGCTGGAAGAGGCCCAGCTGGCCAAGATCGACCTCGCGCTGGGCAAACTCGATCTGAAGCCGGGCATGACCCTGCTCGACGTGGGTTGCGGCTGGGGTTCGGTGATGAAGCGCGCGATGGAGAAGCACGACGTCAACGTCGTCGGGTTGACCCTGAGCCGTAACCAGTGCAGCTACGCCCAGCAGTTGCTCGACGACATGGACACCGACCGCGAGCGGCGGGTGCTGCTGCGCGGCTGGGAGGAGTTCGACGACCCCGTCGACCGCATCGTCAGCATCGAGGCGTTCGAGGCGTTCCCGAAGACGCGGTACAAGGCGTTCTTCGACATGACCTACCGGGTCATGCCCGACGACGGCCGGATGCTGTTGCAGACGATCATGGGCCATCCGCTCAAGCGGTGGCCGGAGTTGGGCATCCCGATCGTGATGAGCGACCTGAAGTTCATGCGGTTCATCTCCAAGGAGATCTTCCCCGGCGGTCAGGTGCCGTGCGACGAGGACGTCGTCGAGTACTCGCGCGAGGCCGGCTACTCGGTGGCCGACCTGCAGAAGCTCAGCCCGCACTATGTGCGCACCCTGAGCACCTGGGCCCAGCGGCTCCAGGCCAGCCGCGAGCAGGCCATCGCGGCCACCTCCGAGGAGGTCTACGACCGCTACATGCGCTACCTGACCGGGTGCGCCGACTTCTTCGAGCGCGGCATCTGCGAGGTCGGGCAGTTCACGCTGACCAAATAGCGCTCGGCGGGTTCAGTAGGCGCCGAACGCCAGCGCGACGTTGTTGCCGCCGAGACCGAACGAGTTGCTGACCGCGTAGCGGTACTGGCCGGCGCGGGCCTTGCCCGCCACCACGTCGAGGTCCACCTCGGGGTCGAGTTCCTTGAGGTTCAGTGTGGGCGGCACCACCCCGTCGCGCAGCGCCTGCACCGTCAGCACCGCCTCGATCGCCCCGGCCGCGCCCAACGAATGGCCAAGCGCCGCCTTGGGCGCGTACACCGCGGGCGAGTGCGTGCCCATCGCGTTGCGGATCGCGCGGGCTTCGGCCAGGTCACCTTCCTTGGTGCCGGTGGCGTGCGCGTTGACGTGGTCGATGTCGGCGGGGGTCAAGCCGGCCAGTTCGACCGCGCGGGTGATGGCCTCCCCGGCGAGTTGGCCGTCGGGGTTGGGCATGACGACGTCGTAGCTGTCGGAAGTGATCCCCGCGCCCATCAGGCGGGCCAGGATCGGGGCGCCGCGCGCCTTGGCGTGTTCCTCGGTCTCGACGAGCATCAGCGCGCCGCCCTCACCGAACACCATCCCGTCGCGGTGCAGGTCGAACGGCCGGCACGCGCCCGCCGGGTCGTCGTTGTCGGTGGTCAACAGGCCCTGGCCGACGAACGCCGCGACCGGCACCGCCTCGATGTGGGTCTCCACGCCGCCGCAGATCACGATGTCGGCCTCGCCGAGCACGATGTGGCGCCACGCGTGGGCGATCGCCGCCGCGCCCGACGCATCGGCCATCACCGGCGAGATGATGCCGCCCTTGGCTTTCCGGTCCAGCCCCACCGCGGCGGCCGCGCCGTTGGGCATGAACATCTGCACGGTCAGCGGGGACACCGCGCGCAGCCCCTTCTGCAGCCACTGGTCGTGGGCCAGCGGGATCTCTTCGGTGCTGCCCAGCGCCAACCCGACCGACACCGCCAGCCGTCGCAGGTCCACGTCGGGTGACCCCGCGGTCTCCCACAGGCGTCGACTCAACAGGGTCGACATCTTCTGCATGTAAGACGTCCGCCGCCGCTCCACGCGGTCGAGTTGCTCGTCGAGGTTCTCCAGGATCGTCCCGCCGATGCGCACCGGCGAGTCCAGTTCGTCGACGAACCATTTGTCCAGCGGACGAATCCCGCTTCGGCCCTGCTGCAGTTGCTGCCAGGTGCCTTCGGCGTCGGCGGCCAGCGCGGTCGTCGATGCGACCGCAGTGACCACGACGTGGGGAAATCCGTCACCGGTCGTCAAGGCGGGCATGCCCCCAGTGCTCCTTGTTCTGGCGCTTCCGGCTGACCAGTTGTGGTGTTGCCGCTGGTTACACATTAATTGGGTGAACGCATGTCGGCCGGGATTCCCCGGACTCGCCGCCCCAAACGCTCCGGTTTCGGGGACACTTGTGGCGATGTCCGAAGTCAAGGCTGAAGTCAATGTCCTCGGTGAGCCGCTGCAACCGTGCGGAACCGACCCGCTGACCGGGTTCTACCGCGACGGGTGCTGCTCGACGGGCCCAGAGGACGTCGGCAGGCACACCATCTGCGCCGTGGTCACCGCCGAGTTCCTCGAGCATCAGCGGGCGATCGGAAACGACCTGTCCACGCCGCGGCCCGAGTACCGGTTTCCGGGCCTGCGCCCCGGCGACCGGTGGTGTGTGACCGCCGTGAACTGGTTGCGGGCCTACCGCGACGGCGTCGCCGCGCCGGTGGTGCTGGCCTCGACGCACGAGCGCACGCTCGACGTGGTGCCGCTGCAGGCGCTGCGCGAACACGCCGTCGACGTCCCCGACGACCTGGGTGAGCTTTCCGGGTGAGCTTTCCGGGTGAGCGGTGACGCCCTAGGTTGGACACCATGACAGACGGATCACCCGCGGTCACGGTCGGCCATCCGCCCGCCGTGCTGCTGCGCACCATCAATCCGATGCTGCGGTTCGCGCTGCGCACCCCGCTGGGCGGACCGCTGCGCCGACAGTTCATGGTGTTGACCTTCACCGGACGCAAGAGCGGCCGCACGTTCTCGATTCCGGTCAGCGCGCACCGCATCGACGGCCAGCTGTACGCGATCGCGGAGGCCGCCTGGAAGCACAACTTCCGCGACGGCCACGAGGCGCAGGTGGTCCACGACGGAAAGACCACGACGATGCGCGGTGAGCTCATCACCGATCCCGCGACCGTCGCCGACCTGGCGCACCGCTTGACCCAGTCCTACGGCGTCAAGCGCGCCCAGACCATGATGGGGCTGAAGTTCCGCGAGCCGCGGATCCCCACGGTCGAGGAGTTCACCGAGGCGTCCGTGCGCGAGAAGATCGCCGCGATCCGGTTCACCCCGGCCTGACTCTCGCTCAGGTGGCGAGGCGGTCGCCGGTGTCGGGGTGGAACAGATGCACCGCGCCGCCCTGGCGCTTGCGCAGCCGCACCGTGTCGGCGAGCTTGGCGGGCACCCGGTCCAGGCAGCGCGCGACGAGTTCGACCCCGCCCGTGGAGTGGGTGTACAGATACGCCTCGCTGCCGAGGTCCTCGACGAGGTCGACGATCGCCTCCACCCCGCCGGAGTCGGACAGCTCCAGATGCTCGGGCCGGACGCCGAGGGTGACGGTGTCCAGCTTCGCGTCGTGCAGGACGCTGACCTCGTCGCGCTCCAATTCCACCACCGAGTCGCCGATGCGCACCCCCTCGGTCGTGACCGCGCCGGTGAAGATGTTCATCGCGGGGGACCCGATGAAGCCCGCGACGAAAGCATTGGCCGGCCGATCGTAAAGCTCTGAGGGCGAGGCGAATTGCTGCAGCTTGCCATTCTTGAGCACCGCCACCCGATCGCCCATCGTCATCGCCTCGACCTGGTCGTGGGTGACGTAGACGGTGGTGGTGCCCAGGCGCCGCTGCAGCGCGGCGATCTGGGTGCGGGTCTGCACGCGCAGCTTGGCGTCGAGGTTGGACAGCGGCTCGTCCATGCAGAACACCTGCGGCTCACGCACGATCGCGCGACCCATCGCGACCCGCTGCCGCTGACCACCCGAGAGCTTGGCCGGCTTGCGGTCCAGGAAGTCGGTGAGGTCGAGCACCTTGGCGGCCTCCTCGACCTTGCGCCGGCGCTCGTCGGCCGGCACGCCGCGCAGCTTCAACGCGAAACCCATGTTCTCGGCGACGGTCTTGTTCGGGTACAGCGCGTAGTTCTGGAACACCATCGCGATGTCGCGGTCCTTGGACGGCACTCCGCGCATGTTGCGGCCCGCGATCTCGATGCTGCCCTCGTCGATGTCCTCCAGGCCGGCCAGCATCCGCAGCGCGGTGCTCTTGCCCGACCCGGACGGCCCGACCAGCACGACGAACTCACCGTCGGTGATGTCGAGGTTCAGCGAGTCGACAGCCAACACGTCAGACCCCTCGTAGATGCACGAGGCGTTGTGGTAAGTGATTGTGGCCATGGGGTTGTGCCTCTCTTTTCCGGGGGGCTTACTTGATCGCGCCGAAGGACAGTCCGCGCACCAGCTTGTTCTGCGCCAGCCAGCCGGCCAGGATCACCGGCAGCGCGGCCATCGTCGACGCCGCGCACAGCTTCGCCCAGTACAGGCCCTCGCCGGCGATGAATCCGACAAGGAACACCGGGATGGTCTGCGCCTGAACGGCGGTCAGGTTGACCGCGAAGAAGAATTCGTTCCAGGCGAAGATGACGCAGATCAGCGCGGTCGCGGCGATGCCGGGCGACACGATCGGCAGGATCACCTCGCGCATGGTGCGCCAGGTGCCCGCTCCGTCGAGGCTGGCGGCCTCGAGCAACTCGCCGGGCACCTCGAGGAAGAACGAGCGCATCATCCACACCGCGATCGGCAGGTTCATCGCGGTGTAAAGAATGACCAACGCCCAGATGTTGTCCAGCAGACCGATATTGGAGACGATCACATACAGCGGAATGATCGCCGCGACGATCGGCAGCATCTTGGTGCTCATGAAGAAGAACAGTGAGTCCTGGGTCTTCTTCACCGGCCGCAGCGACAACGCGAACGCCGCCGGGATGCCCAGCGCGAGCACCAGGATCGTCGAAACCACCGTGGCGAACAGCGAATTCAGCAGCGCGGCGCCGGCGCCCTGATCGATGACGGTCTTGAACTGGTCGAGGGTGGGCGTGAAGATCACCTTCGGGGTGGTGGTGTAGGCGTCCACCTCCTGCTTGAACGCCGTCAGCACCATCCAGAACACCGGGAAGAAGAACCCGATGCCCGCGATCCACGCCACCACACCCCACGGATCGAACTTGCGGCGCTTGACGTTCTTCTTCACCAGCGAGCGCGCGAGAGCCTTCTCCGCCTGCGGTGTCGAGGTCTGTGAAACCGACGAGGTGCTCATCAGGCCGCCTCCTCCTTGCCCGAGAACGATTTG
This sequence comes from Mycolicibacterium sp. XJ1819, assembly GCF_053483675.1. NCBI lineage: Bacteria > Bacillati > Actinomycetota > Actinomycetes > Mycobacteriales > Mycobacteriaceae > Mycobacterium > Mycolicibacterium sp. XJ1819. Next base: position 74,398 of record NZ_JBEFST010000021.1, read on the forward strand.
AAGATCAGCCGCAGCGCGAAGGTCGCGATGATGATCGTGAACACCACGACGATGACGCCCATCGCGGCGGCCTGGCCGATGTCGAAGCCCAGGAAGGCGCGCTGATAGATGTAGAACGGCAGGTTCGCGCTGGCCGTACCGGGCCCGCCTTGGGTCATCATGAAGATCGCGTCGAAGGTGTTGACCAGATAGATCGCGCCCAGCACCGCGCCGAGTTCGATGAACCGCCGCAGGTGCGGCAGCGTGAGCTCACGGAACAGTTGAAACGCGTTGGCCCCGTCGACGCGGCCGGCTTCCAGGATGTCGCGGGGCATCGACTGCAGACCCGCCAGGATCAGCAGCATCATGAACGGCGTCCACTGCCATACCAGGTTGGCCATCACCGAGGACAGCGGAAACCGGCTGACCCAGTCGATGTGCTCGACGCCGAACGGCGACAGCAGCCAGTTGACGATGCCGAACACCGGGTCGAGCATCGCGGTCTTCCACATCAGCGCGCCGGCGACCGGCGTCACCAGGAACGGCGTGATGAGCAGGGTGCGCACGATCCCGCGGCCCAAGAAGATCCGGTCCAACAGCAACGCGAGGATCAACCCGAGCACCACCGAGATCAGCACGGTGCCGACGATGAGCACCACCGTGTTGAGCGCGACCTGCCAGAACGTGCTGTCCTGCACGACGTCGACGTAGTTCTGCAGGCCGACGAACTCGCGCGACCCCGGCCGCACCAGGTTCCACGACAGCGTGGAGAAGTACAGCGTGAACAGGAACGGGATCTGGGTGACGACGATGGTGAAGATCAGCGCGGGCAGCAGCGGCCCGCGTCGGCGCCACCCTTCGGCGCGTGAGACCCCGGGATCCTTGGTCTCTTTGATGCGCGCGACGTGTTCGGCATCGGCTTTGGCCTCTGCAGCGGCGATCGTTGTCATGACGCCTCCTGGTAGGTCTTTCCGACAACTTGCGCGTAGCGCTGTGACTGGTCCAGCGCGTCGGCAACGGACTTCTGCCCCGCGATCGAGGCGCTGATCTGCTGGCTGACCCGGGTTCCGAGGTCCTGGAACTCCGGGATGGCCAGGAACTGAATTCCGGTGTAGGGCACCGGCGCTACGGTCGGACGCAGCGGGTTGGCGTTCTCGATGGAGTCCAGCGTCAGCTGACCGAACGCCGCGGAGGCCTTCTTGTATTCGGGAATCTCATAGGTGGACAGCCGACTGCCCGGCGGCACCCGCTCCCACCCCAGCTCCTCGCCGACCAGCCGGATGTAGTTCTTGTCGGTCATCCACGAGATGAACTTCCAGGCAGCGTCTTTCTTGTCGCTGCTCACCGGGATACCCAGCGACCAGGTGTAGAGCCAGCCGTTGTCGGCCTTCTCCGCCTTGGGCGCCAACGCGTAGCCGATCTTGCCGACGACGTTGCTCTGCGCGGGGTCCTCCAGCACGCTGACCGCCGAGGTGGCGTCGTACCACATCGCGGCGCGACCCTGCGCGAACTGAGTGGCGCACTCGCCGAAACCGCTTGTCGCCGGGCCGGGTTCGCCGTGGCTACGCACCAGGTCGACGTAGAACTGCACGGCCTTGCGCACCTCGGGGCTGTCCAGTTGCGCGTTCCACTGCATGTCGTACCAGCGCCCGCCGAAGGCGTTGATCACGGTGTCCAGCGGCGCGAGCACCTCACCCCAGCCGGGCTTTCCGCGCAGGCAGATGCCCGCCAGATCGGGCCGGTCCAGTTCGGCGGCCGCGTCGGCGACCTGCTGCCACGTCGGGTCACGGGGCATGGTGATGCCGGCCTGTTCGAACAGGTCCTTGCGGTACATCAGAAACGACGACTCGCCGTAGAACGGCACCGAGTACAGGTCACCCTCATACGACAGCGATTCCCGCAGCGAGGGAATGATGTCGTCCTGGTCGTAACCCGGTGTGTTCTGGGCGTATTCGGACAGGTTGACCAGCCAGCCGTCCCTGGCCCACTGCGGCGTTTCGTAGTTGCTGATCATCACCACGTCGAACTCGCCGCCGCCCATCGCCACCGACGCGGTGATCTTCGCTCGCGCCTGGTTCTCCGAGAGCGTGATGAACCGCAGCTTGATGCCGGGGTTGGCGGCCTCGAAGTGTGACGAGAGGTCGCGGGCGTCGGTCATCTGCGAGTTCGACACCATCGCGATCGTCACGGTGTTACCCGACGAGCCGAACGAGCCTGCGCCCGCACAGCCCGTCAGCACCAGGCACAGCGCCGACACGACACTGAGCGCCGCGCGGACCGGTCGTCGTTTCACGTCAGACTCCTTTTCTTTGCAGCGCGATCCAAAAACCAATGCGCACATCGTGAGTCGCACACCAGATAGCGGGCGAACCCGCCGCGCAGCGCACCCAGCGCCGCCTCGTACTTGGCCGCTCCGCCCGTCACCAGGATCGCGGCCGGACAGTCGCGGATGTCCTCGAGTCGCGCCGACACGGCCCGGTCGGCCAGTTCGGTGTCGAGCACCGCGCCGTCCGCGGCGAAGAACCGTCCGCCGATCTCACCGACGGCGCCCTGGCGCGACAGGGAGCGCAACATCCGGGTGTCCAGGAAGCTGCCCTCGAACAGCGTGGTCGAGGTGGACACGGCGCCGACGCCGAAGATCATCGCCTCGGCGGTGCGGCCGGCCTCCAGCGCCCGAGAGATCATCGAGTCCGCGTGCAGCGACGACACGGTCGCGGGGTCGGCGTAAAGCGGCGCGGCCAGCCGGATCACCCTGGCCTGCAGCTGTTCTGCGCAGCGGCCGAGCACGTATTCGGTGCCGGTCTGGTAGTTGACGGTGCTGATCGCGCCGTCGAGTTGCACCACCGCGCGGCAGGTGGCCGCCCCGGACGGCAGCGCGGTGGCGACCGCGACGACCTCGGGGCCCCAGGTGAAGCCGAGGGTGTCGGTGGGTTTGAGCCGACGGGTGAGCAGCCGCGCGGCCGCACGGCCCAGCGGTGCCCAGGCGGCGGCGTCCTCTAACGAGCCGGCGTCGTCGACGCTGCCGCCCACCACCACCGCTTCGGTCAGCCCGAACGCGGCCTCCAACGCGGTCTCCTCCTCGGCGTGCAGCCGGTCGCGCTGGTCGGGTGGCACGACCACCTCGATGCGGACCAGGCCGTTGGCCTTGGCGCGGGCCAGCAGGCGGCCCGCGGTGGGGCGGGAGACTCCGAGGCGGGCGGCGACTTCGGCCTGGGTGAGGCCGTCGAGGTAGTACAGCGACGCGGCGCGCAAGGCCAGCCGCAGATCGTCGGCCCCGGGTGCGGCCTGCACCGTCGCGGTCGTGGAGACCATGGCCACCTCTCGTTCGCCGCTGAGCAAATGCTCACCGGTGCGTGAAGATGCTCAACACGCTAGCATGGTTGGTGTGACGCAGACAACACTTCCGCCGAAAATGCGAGCTGCCGTCCTCGTCCAACCCGGCCTCATCGAGATGGCCGAGCGCCCGGTCCCCACCCCCGCCCCCGGCGAGGTGCTGGTGCGGGTCGGCGCGGTCGGGGTGTGCGGTTCCGACGCGCACTACTACCGCGAGGGCCGGATCGGCGAGTTCGTCGTCGAATCGCCGCTGATCCTGGGCCACGAGGCGGGCGGCACCATCGCCGCCGTCGGCCCCGGAGTGCCGGAATCACGGCTGGGCGAACGCGTTTCGATCGAGCCGCAGCACCCGGACCCGGATTCCGAGGAGACCAGGCGGGGCCTCTACAACCTGTGCCAGCACATGCGGTTCTACGCCACGCCCCCGGTGGACGGCGCGCTGTGCGACTACGTCACCATCGGCGCCGCGTTCGCCCACCCGGTGCCCGACGACATGTCCGACGAGGCGGCGGCGCTGTGCGAACCGCTGTCGGTGGCGATCGCCTCGGTGAACAAGGCCGCGCTACGCGGCGGATCACGGGTGCTGATCGCGGGCGCCGGGCCGATCGGCGTGATGACAGCCCAGGTCGCCCGGGCGTTCGGCGCCACCGAGATCGTCGTCACCGACATCGATCCGGCCCGACGTGCGTTGGCCGCCGACTTCGGCGCCACTGCGGCGCTGGACCCGACGGTCGACGACGTCGCGGATCTGGGTGTCGACGCGTTCATCGACGCCTCCGGCGCACCGGCGGCCGTCTGCTCGGGACTGACGGCGGTGCGACCCGCCGGCCGCGCGGTGCTGGTCGGGATGGGCGCGGCGACGATGGAATTGCCGGTGCAGGTGATCCAGAACCGCGAACTGGTGCTGACCGGGGTGTTCCGCTACGCCAACACCTGGCCGACGGCGATCGCCCTGATCCGGGCCGGGCGCGTCGACGTCGACGCGATGGTGACCGCACGCTTCCCGCTGGAGAAGACCGCCGAGGCGCTCGACGCCGACCGCACCCCCGGGCATATCAAAGCGATTGTCGAGGTAGGAGTTACGTGAAACTGAACCGCGAGAACCTGAGCCGGCTGCAGATCGCCGTGCCGTCCTACGACCCCGCCGGGGTGACCGCCGGGATCGCGCACTTCGGCGTCGGCGGATTCCACCGGGCCCATCAGGCGATGTATCTGGACCGGCTGCTGGGCGACGGGCTGGCCACCGACTGGGGTATCTGCGGTATCGGCGTGCTGCCCAACGACCGACGAATGAAAAACGCGCTGGCCGACCAGGACTGCCTCTACACGTTGATCCTCGAGCACCCCGACGGCACCCGCGAGCCGCGGGTGATCGGTTCGATCGTCGACTTCCGCCACGCGCCCGACGACCCCGACGCGGTGGTCGAACTGCTGGCCGATCCCGCGATCCGGATCATCTCGCTGACCATCACCGAGGGCGGCTACAACATCCGCGACTCCGACGGGGAGTTCGACCTGACGAACGCCGCGGTGCAAGCGGATCTGGCCGGGGACGCGCCACCGGCCACCGTGTTCGGCTTGGTGACCGCCGCGATGGCCCGTCGACGCGAACGTGGTGTGGGCGCACCGACGATCGTGTCGTGCGACAACATCGTCGAAAACGGACACGTCGCCCGAAAGGCGTTCATGACGTTCGCCGAGGCACTCGAGCCCGCGCTGGCGCAGTGGATCGGCGCGAACAGCCGGTTTCCGAACTCGATGGTGGACCGGATCACCCCGGTGACCACCCCGGAGGTGACCGAATCGCTGTCGCGCGAGTTCGGTGTCGACGACGCGTGGCCGGTGGCCGCCGAACCGTTCGCGCTGTGGGTGCTCGAGGACGACTTCGTCGCGGGCCGACCGCCGCTGGAGAAGGCGGGCGTGCAACTCGTCGACGATGTGGCGCCGTACGAGGCGATGAAGCTGCGATTGCTCAACGCCAGCCATCAGGGCCTGTGCTACTTCGCCTACCTCGCCGGCTACCGGTTGGTGCATGACGCCGCCCAGGATCCGCTGTTCGCCGAGTTCCTCACCCGGTACATGGATTCCGAGGCGATGCCGACGCTGCAGCCGGTGCCCGGGCTGATCGAGTTCAAGGAGCAGTTGATCCCCCGGTTCGCAAACGCCTACGTGCGCGACACCGTCGCGCGGTTGTGCGCGGAGTCCTCCGACCGCATCCCGAAGTGGCTGCTGCCGGTGGCGCGCGACAACCTCGGCTCCGGTGGGCCGGTGCGGTTGGCGGCCGCGATCGTCGCGAGTTGGGCACGCTATGCCGAGGGCGTCGACGAACAGGGTGAGCCGATCACCGTCGTCGACCGCCTCGCCGACTCGCTGGTGCCGCTGGCGCAGCGCCAACGGTCGGAACCGTTGGCGTTTCTGGCGAATCGGGAGGTGTTCGGCGACCTTGTCGACGAACCGCGGTTCGTCGAACCGTATCTGTGGACGTTGGAGTCGCTGCACCGCGACGGCGCGCGGGCCACGCTCGAGGCCCTGCTGAGGCAGCCATGACACTGGTCGCGGGCATCGACTCGTCCACGCAGTCGTGCAAGGTGTTGGTGTGCGACGCCGACACCGGCGCTGTGGTGCGCGAGGGTCGGGCCTCCCATCCCGACGGTACCGAGATCGACCCGGCCGCTTGGGAATCAGCGGCCGCCGACGCAATCGCCGCGGCGGGTGGGTTCGACGATGTGGCCGCGGTGTCGGTCGGTGCGCAGCAGCACGGCATGGTGTGTCTGGACGCGTCCGGACAGGTGGTGCGCCCGGCGCTGCTGTGGAACGACGTGCGATCCGCCGACGCCGCGGTGGCGCTGGTCGACGAACTCGGCGGGCCCGACGCGTGGGCCGACGCGGTGGGCGTGGTGCCGGTCGCGTCGATCACCGCGACCAAGCTGCGGTGGCTGGCCGACCACGAGCCACAACACGCCGACCGCACCGCGGCGGTGTGTCTGCCGCACGACTGGCTGACATGGCGGCTGCGCAAGAGTGCCGACATCTACTCGATGACCACCGATCGCAGCGACACCAGTGGCACCGGCTATTTCGATTCCGCCGCAAATGCCTATCGAATAGACTTGCTGGAGTTGGCTTTTCGCGGCCGACAGCCTTCGTTGCCGACGGTGCTGCCACCCGGCGGAGCAGTCGAGGGCGACACGCGGGTGTACGGCGCCGGGCTGGGCGACAACGCCGCATCGGCGCTGGGGCTCGCCGCCGAAGAGGGCGATGTCGTGGTCTCGGTGGGCACCTCGGGGGTGGTGGCCGCGGTGACGCCCGAACCGGTGCGCGACGGCACCGGATTCGTCGCGGGCTTCGCCGACGGCACCGGCCGGTACCTGCCGTTGGTGTGCACGCTCAACGGCGCGCGGGTGCTCGACGCGGCGGCGGCGATGCTGCGGGTGGACCACGACGAGCTGTCGCGGTTAGCGCTGTCCGCGCCGCCCGGCAGCGACGGCCTGGTGTTGGTGCCGTATCTGGAAGGTGAGCGAACCCCGAACCGGCCCAACGCCTCGGGCGCGTTGCACGGGCTGCGGGTTGGCAATGCCACCGCGCAGAATCTGGCCCGCGCGGCGGTGGAGGGTCTGCTGTGCGCGTTGGCCGACGGGATCGCACATCTGGACGCCCACGGGATCGCGGTGCGGCGGGTGCTGCTGGTGGGCGGTGCCGCGCGGTCGCAGGCGCTGCGCGAAATCGCCCCGCAGGTGTTCGGTGTCCCGGTGCTCACGCCGAATCCCGCCGAGTATGTGGCGTTGGGCGCCGCGCGGCAGGCGGCGTGGGCGTTGAGCGCCTCGGCCGGGCCGCCGCGGTGGACACCGCCGCCGACGGCGACCTACGAGGGCGATCCGGTGCCGCAGGTGCGGTCGCGCTATGCCGAGGTGCGCGATCTGACCGAAGGGGTCTAACGGACCCGAACACCCAGCCGCGGCCCGGCGTCCAACCGCGTCTTGTATAGATGAGGCTGACGTCAGCGTGAAATTCGTCGGGAGGTGCGGGTGTCCGATTCGACGCCGCAAGAGGTGCACGGGAAGCCCGCGGTCGTGGCGCGGGGCATCTCGCAGCGGGGACCGTGGGGCCCTGTATACGGTCCGGTAGACCTCGACATCGAGGCCGGCGGGGTGACGGTGCTGGGGTGCCCGCCGGGTTCGGGACGCACCGCGCTGCTGATGACGCTGGCCGGCCGGATGAAGACGCGCACCGGTTCGCTGACGGTGTTCGGCCGCAGCAGCGCACGCGGGATCTTCGACGTGGCGGCGCTGGCGGGCATCGACGAACTCGATGCGGTGGCCGAGTCGGTGACCGTCGCCGACGTGGTCACCGAACAATTGCGGTGGCGGGCGCCGTGGTACCGGCGGGTGCCGCGCGCAGTGCAGACCGAGGTACAGCACGTGTGTGCGCCGGTGTTCGGGACGTTGCCCACACCGGGGCTGCACGAGTATGTCGAGGAACTGACCGAACTCGACCGACTGCTGTTACGGATCTCGCTGGCCAATCTGAAGCGTCCGCCGCTGTTGGTGGTCGGTGACCTGGACCAGGTCACCAGCGACCGCCAGCGCGCCCAATTACTGGCCCGTCTCGTCGATCTGGGCCAGGCGCAGACCGTCATCACCGCGACCGTCAACGACGTGCGCGTCGACTCCGGCGTGCGCGCCCACGTCGTCGTCGACAACGTCGGCGCGACAGAACTCGTCGACAACGACCCGAAAGGCGGCCGCTGACCATGCTCGCCGGACTCTCGCTCGGCACCGACATCAAGCGGTATTCTCGCGGCACCATGCCGCGCATCGCCCTGGTGACGATTGTGATGCTGCCACTGCTGTACGGCGCCATGTACCTGTGGGCGTTCTGGAACCCGTTCGGCGAGGTGGACAAGGTACCCGTGGCGCTGGTCAACGAAGACCGCGGCGCGGTGGTCCAGGGCAACGAGATTCGCGCCGGCGACCAGGTGGCAGGCGGGTTGATGGATTCCGGTGAGCTGGATCTGACCGAGTTGTCGGCCGAGGAGGCAGCCAGGGGGCTGGCCGACGGCAGGTACTACTTCACGATCACCGTGCCTGCGGATTTCAGCGCCGCGATCGCGTCGGCGGGCAGTGACGATCCGCGCAAGGCGCAGGTGCGGTTCACGTTCAACGACGCCAACAACTACCTCGGGTCGATCATCGGCCAGAACGCCGCGCGCGAGGTCATCAACGAGGTGAACGCGAAGGTCGGCGCGCAGACCGTCGACGCCGTGCTGACCGGGATGACCGAGGCCGGCGCGGGGTTGCGGCAGGCCGCCGACGGGGCGGACCAGCTCTCGGCGGGGCTGACCACCGCCGACGACGGTGCGCACCAACTGGCGTCGGGTTCGCGACTGCTGGCCGACAACCTCGGTGTGGCCCGCGACGGCGCGGCGACGCTGGCGGCGGGCACCCGCGAACTGTCCTCGTCGGTGACCACCGCCACCGACCCGCTGCTCACCGCACTCGACGTGGTCGGCGACCTACAGGTCGATCCGCAGGTCGTCGGCGAGGCCGCGAGCCACCTGAGCGCAGCGGCGAGATCGGTCACCGACCGCATCGCCGCGCTCAACATCGACTACGGCCATGCCGCGGCCGTCGTCGACCAGGTGGTGGCCGGTCTGCGCACCAATCCCGACCCCGCCGTGCAGCACCTCGGCGAGACGCTGGCTCGGGTGCACACGCTGCTGGTGGCCCGTGGGATCGACCCCGCGACCGACGAGGGACTGATCCGGTTGCGCGACGGGGCCGCGCGGATGGAGAACGATCTCGCCGATCCGAACAGCCACCTACGCACCGTGCTCACCCGGGTGCTCGACGGAGGCTTGAAAGCCGATCTGGTCAAGCTGCGGCAGGGCGTAACCGAGCTTGACGACGGTGCACACCGGCTCAGCAGCGGTCTGGTGCAGTTGGCCGACGGGGGCGAACGCCTGGCCTCAGGTGCGAGCGAGTTAGCCTCGGGCACTTCACAGTTGAGCAACGGCGCCCATCTGTTGGCAACCAAACTGACCGAAGGCGCCCAGCAGGTGCCCTCGTGGACACCGGCGCAGCGCGTACAGGTCGCCGACACGCTGTCCACACCGGTCGCGCTCGACGAGGAGACCGACAACCGTGCGGCGACATTCGGGACCGGTTTCGCGCCGTTCTTCCTGCCGCTGGCGCTGTTCATCGGCGCGCTGATCATATGGATGTTGTTGACGCCGTTACAGGCTCGACCGATCATATACGGGCTCAACGCGTTTCGGGTGGTGCTGGTGTCGTACTGGCCCGCGGTGTTGCTGGCGCTGTGCCAGGTGCTCGTGATGTATGTCGTGGTGCATTTCGGGGTCGGCCTGCAGCCGAGGTATCCGATCCCGACCATCGCATTCCTGGGACTGGTCGCTGCGGCGTTCCTCGCGTTGATCCAGGCGCTCAACGCGGTGTTCGGTGTCGCTGTCGGCAGGGTGCTCACGTTGGCGTTCCTGATGCTGCAGCTGGTGTCGGCCGGCGGGATCTATCCGGTGGAGACAACCGCGCGACCGTTCCAGATCATCCATCCGTTCGATCCAATGACATATGCGGTCAATGGTTTACGCCAATTGACCGTTGGCGGTGTGGACCATCGGCTGTGGGTGGCGATTGCCGTGCTCACCGGAATACTGCTGGCGTCGCTGACTGCCTCGGCGTGGGCCGCGCGGCGCAACCGCCAGTACACCGTCGAGCGTCTACACCCGCCGGTGGAGGTGTAGCGGCGCTAGCGCCGGCGCCGGTTTTCGTCGCGCCGAAACAGGTACATCCCGCCGACCTCACCGCTGGGATCGGGCATCCACGCGGCATGCTCGAGGTGCCAGCCGGCCTCCTCGATCTGGCCGAGGACATCGCGGTGGGTGAGCCCGTGGCGCGGTTGTGCGCCCAGCGGTTCGTAGCGCACCGCGGAGTGCGGCAGCTGCAGTTGGAAGAACTCGTCGCCACGGTCGTAGGCCTGCACGGCCTGGCCGGGCGGGGACTTCCAGAAGGCTTCCTCGGCTCTGCGTTCCACCGCGGACATCGGCGCCGGCGGGTCAGACTTCGGGGTCGATTTTCCGGCTCGGCGTCGGTCGTGGTTCATCTGGATGACGGCCGCCATTACCCGATCATCGCACCGGCCGTCAGCGACAGTGAGCCGAATCACAAAGACGCGGTCTTGAGGGTCGACGCTGTGGCCGCAGTGGCGTAAGTCGCTGCTGTGAATTCTGAGGTTTGCTGCTGCCCAAACGCGTAGGGAAACACCCGATTCCTCACGCGCCAGCAAAGCCTATCGTCGAAGGTGCGGTCAGTTCTGCACCGCGACTCAGTTGGCAAGAGGTACAAGTATGGGCACCACGCACAGGCGTTCGCCACACAGATTTCAGACCAGAAAAACCGCAGCGGTCGGCGTCGGCGTGCTCGCGGCCATCACCGTAGGGGCAGCGCCTGGAGCGCTCGCGCAGGGCGACAATTGGAGTGCTCCCAGTGCGGGTGGCAGCAGCGTCGGCTGCGAGACCGTCGACTGGGGTTTTCTAGGCTCCCAACAGCGGACTATCTGCGACGGCGCGCGCAATGCCGACGGCTCGTGGATGCGCTACCGAGTGGTGTGGACGCCGGCCGGATATGTGCCGTCCTCCACTTACTGCGGTACCTATTCCTGCACTTCGTCAGGCGGCTACTACCGGCCCCAGACCGTACAGGCCAAGGAGAACTACATCGTCTTCGACCACAACGTGCTCCAAGGCGAACCCGGTTGGCTGCCGCCGGGGACGGACATCATCCGATGAAGACGCACGTTTCCAGCAAACCTATCCGCGCTTTCCTGGCGGGTGCGATGCTGCTCGCAGCGGCACCCATCGGCTCGGTCCCAACCGCCAACGCCCAGGATTATTCGACGGACGAGCTCTTCTACCTCTTCACCACCGCCAACGGATGGGGCTTGACGGAGGAGGAAGCGGCGGCCCAGGGCGCTGCGGTCTGCGTGGTGTTCGCTTCGGGCACCACCCTCCCGTCCTTGGTTTATCAAGTGGTCGAGATGCACCCGGACTGGACCACGAACGACGCCGCGCGCCTCGTCGGCGCCGCCGCCGAGGCGTATTGCCCCGAAGACGACTACATCTGAGCTGGCTGCCCGAAATGATTCGACGGTCCGCCGCACTCGCGGTGACGGCAGGGCTCGGGCTCGTCTTCGCCCCGGCTGCCGAGGCAGATGAGCTCAGCTTCCTTCAAGCGCTCAACGACAACGGCATCGTCGTCTACGACACCGCTGCCGCACTGAGCAACGGATATCTGGCCTGCAGCATGCTGGACACGAATACCGGCGACGTGGTCGCCACCGAAATTCTCTATTACTTCCCCTCCGAGGCGACGATCAACAGTGCGGCGACCCTGGTGATCGTCGCAGCCCAAGAGCTGTGCCCGTGGCACTGGCATCCGGCCGGCGTCACCCCACCCTTGTTGAGGGCTTCGTAGACAGCACTTCGGCCCGTCCCAGAAGGAGGGCAACTGCACGCCCCTGGATGCTGACGGGCAATCGATCGAATGTGCGGTGACGGCGCTGAGTGTGCGTCCACGGCGGGGATCATCGGAAAATCCCGCCCTCAGCACACACCCGATACCCGTACCTTCGCATGGTGGCAGGTGCAGGATTCGAACCTGCGTAGGCGTAAGCCGACGGATTTACAGTCCGCTCCCATTGGCCGCTCGGGCAACCTGCCTGGTGCGAGTAGCCAGGGTACAACGAGCGGACGCCCGAGACGAAAACGGGCAAGCCGTCCGCGTCGAGATCGACGTTTTGGCGAGATCTACTCGCACTTCGGCACCCGTTTGTCCGGTTGGGCGGCATGAGAGCCACGAGAGGGCGGCGTGGGATAGTGCATACGAGCCAACCCACCGAGGAGGAGCGCAGTCAATGGCGGATTCTTCGTTCGACATCGTCAGCAAGGTCGATCGCCAGGAGGTGGACAACGCGCTGAACCAGGCCGCCAAGGAACTGGCCACCCGGTTCGACTTCCGCGGCACCGACACATCGATCGCGTGGCAGGGCGAGGAGACCATCGTCATCACCTCGTCCACCGAGGAGCGCGCCAAGGCCGCCGTCGACGTCTTCAAGGAAAAGCTGGTCCGTCGCGACATCTCCATGAAGTCCTTCGACGCCGGCGAACCGCAGGCCTCGGGCAAGACCTACAAGGTCAGCGGCCAGATCAAGCAAGGCATCAGCAGCGAGAACGCCAAGAAGATCACCAAGCTCATCCGCGACGACGGCCCCAAGGGCGTCAAGACCCAGATCCAGGGGGAGGAGGTCCGGGTGTCGTCGAAGAAGCGCGACGACTTACAAACCGTCATCGCGATACTGAAGAAGGCCGACCTCGACGTGGCGCTGCAGTTCGTCAACTACCGGTAGGTCTACAGCTCGAGCGGATGGCTCCACCGCAATCGGTCAAACCGGGCGAAGCCACGCTCGGCACTTACCCAGGTGGCGTTGTGCTCCAACGCGTAAGCGCCGAGATACGCGTCAGCGATGTCGTTGCCACTGGCGCCGACATCGCCGGCGAGTCGCCGAAACAATGTCCAATGCCGTTCGCCGGCCTGGAGCTGCATCACCGCAGGAGCGTCCAACATCGCGTCGACGGCCTCCCACGCCACCTCTGGCCGGGTCGGTTCGGCGAAAATCCTGCGATTGGTGATGATCCTCACGAACCCGCTGAGCACGACGTCTGGCACGCCGATGGGTTCATCGCCGTTGGCGAGCCGCTCTAGGAGCGGGCGATAGTCCGCGTGCTCAGGAAGATCTGCTCTGTGCGCATGGAGCAAGACGTTGACGTCAATGCAGAGCATCGACAGACGCGCCTTCGTCCATCGCTTCGGCGACCGAGGCGTTCGACGAGATGTCCACGCCGGCCCTCAGGCCACCGCGCCCCGTCGCCCGGACCTTGTACGTGCGTGCGCCCCGTCGCTCTGGGGGGTTCAGACCGCGGCGCACCGCATCTTCGAGAACAGCGGCGACCGTTCGGCCCGTTCGGGCGGCCTTCTCCTGTGCAATCCCGCCTTTCGCCGCCGTCAACCGTCCTACGCTGACGGCATGGCACCTGCGAAACGTGAACCCAAAGTCGTCGTCCTCGGTGGGGGATCCTGGGGCACCACCGTGGCGTCCATCTGCGCCCGCCGGGGCCCGACGTTGCAGTGGGTGCGCTCGGCGGAGACCGCCGATGACATCAACGAGAACCACCGCAACAGCAAGTACCTCGGCGACGAGGTCGAGCTGGCGCACACCCTGAAGGCCACCACCGACTTCTCCGAGGCCGCCGAATGCGCCGACGTCATCGTCATGGGCGTGCCCTCGCACGGTTTCCGCGCGGTGCTGACCGAACTGGCCAAGGAGCTACGGCCGTGGGTTCCGGTGGTGTCGCTGGTCAAGGGTCTCGAGCAGGGCACCAACTACCGGATGAGCCAGATCGTCGACGAGGTGCTGCCCGGGCATCCGGCGGGCATCCTGGCCGGGCCCAACATCGCACGCGAGGTGGCCGAGGGGTACGCCGCCGCGGCAGTGCTGGCGATGCCGGACCAGAACCTCGCGGCCCATCTCGCACAGTTGCTGCGCACCAGACGATTTCGGACCTACACCACCGACGACGTGGTCGGCGTGGAGATGGCCGGCGCACTGAAGAACGTCTACGCCATCGCCGTCGGGATGGGGTATTCGCTCGGCATCGGCGAGAACACCCGCGCGATGGTGATGGCCCGCGCGCTACGCGAGATGTCCAAGCTCGGCGAGTCGATGGGTGGACATCGCGACACCTTCGCCGGCGTCGCAGGCATGGGTGACCTCATCGTCACGTGCACCAGTCAGCGCAGCCGCAACCGCCACGTCGGCGAGCAGTTGGGCGCGGGCAAGCCCATCGACGAGATCATCGCCTCGATGAACCAGGTCGCCGAGGGCGTGAAGGCCGCCAGCGTCGTCATGGAATTCGCCGAGAAGTACGGCATCACCATGCCGATCGCCCGCGAGGTCGACGCCGTCGTCAACCACGGCTCCAGCGTCGAACAGGCCTACCGGGGCCTGATGGCCGAAAAACCCGGCCACGAGGTGCACGGCTCCGGCTTCTAGTTGAAGTAGGGGTTCGTGCCCTCGGGGCGTTCCAGCAGCGGGTCTCGACCGTCGTTGATGATGTAGCTGCCCTCGGGGCTGATCACGAACCCGGACTGGATGCGGCTGTCCGAACACGTCGTCACCGGTCCCTCGCTGCCACAGCTGACCGTCTGAAAGCTGATCCGCGAACCCGCCGGCAGCAGGTTGACCTCACCGATCCCGCCGAAGATGTCGCCGTCGGTGCGGGAGAAACCGGGCGGCCCCGGGCCGCCGCTGACCAGGTTGGCGCCCTCGGGCGCGGCGGGCAACGCTCCGCTGCAGCCGTAGCCGCCGTTGCGTTGCAGCACACACGTCAGCCCGTCGGGAGTCTTGAACGCATACCAGTTGCCGTCCATCGCGGCGTAGTCGGACAGTTTCACCGGTGCCATCGCGTTGACGTTCGGCGGCGGTGGCGGCGGAGGTGTCGGTGGCGGCGCCGGTTGCGCGGCGGCCAGGCCCGAGGCGCCCACCATCGCCGTTGCCGCGCCCGCGGCGCCGAGCATCAGCATTCGGTTCAGCACGCCCATCACCCTAAGTGGTGCGAATGCGGCTCGCAGCATACTGCTCTTTCGCCCCTCGGCCCCGACCCGTTACGGGCGATTTCGGCGTGGCGAGTCGCGCTCACCGCGACCGACCACGCCGAAATCCCCCTCAATTGCGGGGTGGCGCCGCCCGCGGGCCGCGACGAGCCTGGGGTCGTGGCGAGCCAACACCGCGTACTGGTGATCGGTAGCGGTCCGGCCGGGCTGTCGTGTGCCGCCGAGCTCATCGCCCGCGGGGTGCATGCCGAGGTCCTCGAGCGTGGCACCCAGCCCGCCGCGGCATGGGCCGGCCGCTACGACGTGCTGCGCTTCAACACCTGCCGTCACAATTCGGCGCTGCCGGGTGCGGCGTTTCCCCGCGACTTCGGCCAGTTCCCCACCCGCGACCAGTACGTCGGCTATCTGCGGACCTACGCCGCGAGCCACCGCGTCCCCGTCCGGCTCGGTGTCGAGGTGAGCCGCATCGAGCCCGCGCCCGACGGCGGCTGGGCCGTCGTCACCAATCACGGCACCCTCATCAGCGGCCACGTCGTCGTCGCCACCGGCGTCTTCAACCGCCCGACGCTGCCGCCCTGGGCCGACGGCCACGACTTCGGCGGCCGGCTGCTCCACGCCGCGCACTACCGCAACGCCTCTGCCTTCGCCGGCGACCGCGTCCTGGTGGTCGGCGCCGGCTCCACCGGACTCGAGATCGCCCACGAACTGAGCCGCTCCGGTGCGTCCGTGCGGCTGTCGGTGCGCACGCCGCCGAACATCCTGCTGCGGGAGATCGCCGGGCTGCCCGGCGATCTGCCGTTGCCGTTGTTCCTTCGCCTGCCCACGGGGCTCGTCGACAAGGTGCTGCTCGCGATGCAGCGGCGGGTGATCGGGGACCTCAGCGCGTTCGGCATCGGCGTGCCCGCCGAGGGGCCGATCGCCGGGCTCAAGCGCCGGGGCGGCGGCACCGCGATCGTCGACCGCGGGGTCGTGAACGCGATCCGCGACGGCTCACTGCCCGTGGTATCCGCCGTCGACCACTTGGCGCCTGGCGGCGCGGTGCTTGTCGACGGCAGCGAGGTCGAGGTCGACAGCATCATCGCGGCGACCGGCTACCGCGCCGGACTCGATGCGATGGTCGGCCATCTCGACGTGTTGACCGACCGCGGAATGCCGCGCGACGGCGTCGGCGGCGAGGTGCTGCCGGGGTTGCGGTTCGTCGGCTATGTGTATCGGCCCGGGCTGACGAAGTTCGTCGGCGTCCTGGCGCGACGGGTGGCCCGCGACATCGCGGGCACTACCGAACGGCGGGCTCCTGCGACAGCAGCGCGGCCAGCTCCGGGCGGCTGTTGACGCCGAGCTTCGCGAAGATCGCCTTGACGTGTCCGCGCAACGTCTCGGTGGTGATCCACAGCCGACCGGCGATGTCGCGGGTGGCCATCCCCGTCAGCAGCAGCTGGGTGATCTCCTTTTCCCGACGGGTGAGCTGGCGCAGCGCCACCAGCAGCGGCGCGATGTCCGACCGGCGGGCAGGCTCCAACACCACCGCGGTGTGCTCGGCGTCGAGTCGGACACCGCGCACCACCAGCCAGTCCCCCGAGCGGGCCGTGGTGCGCGCCAATGCCGGCTCGCCGACGCCGTGTTCGGCCAGCGTCCGGGCTTGCCGGGCCACCTCGTGCAGGACGATGGCGCTGTTGAGGCGCTCGTCGTCGATGGGGCCGAGCCATTCGGTCACCTGCGGCGTCATCGACTCGACGCTGCCGTCGTCGGCGAAGATCACCAGCGCGGGCGGCGCGGGCGCGGTGTGGCCGGCGAACCGGCTGGTGAGCTGCAGACAGGCGCGAATTCCGTTGGCTATGTGTGGACAAAGCCTCGCCATGACCGCGACCTCGACTTCGGTGAAGAACCCGTCGGCGGCCCGGCGGGTCAGACAGAAATTGCCCCACGTGGCGTTTCCAGAGCTGAACACTCCCCGCATCTCGTCGCCGTAGCCGGCGGGCTGGTAGATCCGCGACCAGCGGGCACTCATCCCGAGATCGCCGCCGGTGGCGGCGCTCAGCGAGGCCGCGGGAATGCCCCGCTGGGCGAGGTCGACGAACTTGTTCACGTCGTCGGCGCCCAGTTCACATTCGATCAATGCGAGATTCTGTGCGCGCGTGACATTTTCGGCGTGCACACCGGTGACGAGCAGCGTGTCGGGGTCGGTGAGCAGCCAACCCGCGGCGGCGTAGGGGATTTCGGTGCGGACATGTCCGGCGACCGCCGCGAGCAGGTCGAGCGGATCGTGCGCCCGCGCGCAGGTGCGGACGACACGTTCTTCGAGTCGGGCGGGCCGACGTCCGGACATCGGCTCCACTTTACGTGTTTACGTGCGATTTCGGCGTGGCGAGTCGCGCTCACCGCGACCGACCACGCCGAAATCACCAGGGGTGGGGGCCGCGGCCGGCCATCGCCTCCAAACGCCTGATGCGGTCTTCCATCGGCGGATGCGTGGAGAACAGCTTGCCGATCTTCTCCCCGGCCCTGAACGGGTTGGCGATCATCAGGTGTGCCTGATCGGCCAGTTGCGGATCCGGCGGCAGCGGCGCCTGCTCGACGCCCGCGCTGATCTTGCGCAACGCGCTCGCCAACGCCAGCGGATCACCGGTGAGCTCCGCGCCCGACTGATCGGCCTGGTACTCCCGCGACCGTGACACCGCCATCCGGATCACCATCGCGGCGATCGGCCCCAGCAGCGAAACCAGAAGAATGGCAAACGGATTCGCTCCGCCTTCGCGGTTGCCGCCGAACATGCTCGCGAAGAAGGCCATGTTGGCCAGCGCGGTGATCACCGACGCCATCGCGCCGGCCACGCACGAGATCAGGATGTCACGGTTGTACACGTGCGACAGTTCGTGGCCGAGCACGGCGCGCAGCTCGCGCTCGTTGAGGATCTGCAGGATGCCCGTCGTGCAGCACACCGCGGCGTTGCGCGGATTGCGGCCGGTCGCGAACGCGTTGGGTGCGGCGGTGTCGCTGATGTAGAGCCGCGGCATCGGCTGGCGCGCCGTGGTGGCCAACTCCCGCACGATCCGGTACATCGCCGGGGCCTGCATCTCGGTGACCGGCTGGGCATGCATCGCCCGCAACGCCAGCTTGTCGCTGTTGAAGTACACGTAGGCGTTCATGCCGATGGCGAACAACACGGCCAAAAACATGATGTTGCGGCCGAACATCGCGCCGACACCGACGATCAGGGCGGAAAACAGCGCCAGCAACAGGAAGGTCTTGATCCTGTTGGCGTGCGGATTCCACGTCATCGTCGATTCCTCCTACTGAGGGCTACCCAGAAGCTGGGAGAGTCTTCGCTGGTCCAACGTTTCGCCGGCCTTAACAGGTTCCCGATCGTCAGCCGTGACGGTTCACGGTGTAGTCCACCAGCGTGGCCAGCGCCGCGCGTCCCGGCCCGTCGGGCAGCCTGCCGACCTCGTCGCGGGCCTGCGCGGCGTACTGGGCGACGGTCTGTTTGGCGCGCACCATGCCTTCGGAGGTGCGCAGCAGCCGCAGCGCCTCCTGCAGGTGGTCCTCGTCCTCGACCGGGCCGACCAGAAGTTCCCGCAGCCGGTCGGCGTCGGGCCCCGCGTCGCGCAACGCGTAGAGCACCGGCAGGGTGTGCACACCTTCCCGCAGATCGGTGCCGGGTTCCTTACCGGATTCGTGCAGGTCGCTGTCGATGTCGATGATGTCGTCGGAGATCTGGAACGCCGTGCCCACGATGCCGCCGAGCCGGCTGAGCCGCTCGATCTGCTGCTCGTCGGCGCCGGAGAACGTCGCCCCGAACCGGCCCGACGCGGCGATCAGGCACGCGGTCTTCTCGTACACCACCTTCAGGTAATGCTCGACGGAGTCGACTTGGTCGGCGGCGCCGCGGGTCTCACGCATCTGCCCCGTCACCAGTTGGGCGAAGGTGTCAGCGATGATGTGCACCGCCTCCGGGCCCAGCCGGCTCACCAGCCGCGAGGCCGTCGCGAACAGGTAGTCACCGGCCAGGATCGCGATGTTGTTGCTCCACTTCGCGTTCGCGCTGGGCGCCCCGCGGCGCACCTGCGCCTCGTCCATCACGTCGTCGTGGTAGAGCGTCGCCAGGTGCACCAGCTCGATAACCGCGCCCGCGACCGTCACCTGCCACGCGTCGGGGTCCGGGCCCAGCCGGGCCGAGAGCACCGTGAAAAGTGGGCGAAAACGTTTGCCGCCCGCCTGGAACAAATGCTGGACCGCCTCGGACATCAACTCGTCGGCTTTGCCGAGCTCGGTGGCCATCAGGTCTTCGATGCGGGCCACACCGTCGCGCACATCCTGGGCGAATGCGGGATCGCCGAAATCCACGCCCGCCACCACGGTCGCTGGTGTCCTCACGCGTCCAACATACTGGTGATCGTGCAAAGCAGAGCCGACGTGGTGGTGGTGGGCGCCGGACCCGCAGGTTCGGCCGCGGCCGCCTGGGCGTGTCGCGCCGGGCGCGACGTGCTGGTCATCGACTCCGCGCAGTTCCCCCGCGACAAGGCCTGCGGCGACGGGCTGACCCCGCGCGCGGTGCAGGAGATGGAGCGCCTCGGCCTCGGTCCGTGGCTCGACGGGCGGGTACGCCACCGCGGATTGCGGATGTCGGGGTTCGGCGCCGATGTCGAAATCGAATGGCCCGGCCCGTCGTTTCCGGCCACCTCCAGCGCCGTTCCGCGCACCGAACTCGACGACCGCATCCGCATGGTGGCCGTCGACGAAGGTGCCAAGATGGCGCTCGGCGCCAAAGCCGTCGACGTGCGCCACGACGCCGAGGGCCGCGTCTGCGCCGTGGTGCTGGACTCCGGAATCGAAATCGGTTGCGGCGAGCTGATTGTGGCCGACGGGGCCCGCTCGACGCTGGGCCGGGTACTCGGCAGGCAATGGCATCAGGAGACGGTCTACGGGGTGGCGGTCCGCGGATACATCGCCACGCCGCGGCACAGCGAGCCGTGGATCACCTCGCATCTGGAACTACGCTCACCGCAGGGCGAGGTGCTGCCCGGCTACGGCTGGATCTTCCCGCTGGGCAACGGCGAGGTGAACATCGGTGTCGGCGCGCTGGCGACCGCCACACGTCCCGCCGATGCCGCCCTGCGCCCGCTGATGTCGTATTACACCGGTCTGCGCCGCGAGGAATGGGGGTTCTGCGGTGAGCCGCGGGCAGGACTGTCGGCGCTGCTGCCGATGGGCGGCGCCGTTTCCGGGGTGGCCGGGCCGAACTGGATGCTCATCGGCGACGCCGCGGCCTGCGTGAACCCGCTCAACGGCGAGGGCATCGACTACGGCATGGAAACCGGCCGGTTGGCGGCCGAGATGCTGGGCAGCGGGGACCTGACATCGGCGTGGCCGGCGGTGCTGACGGCGCATTACGCGCGCGGGTTCTCGGTCGCGCGCCGGTTGGCGCAGTTGCTGACGCTACCCCGGTTTCTGCCGGCGACCGGTCCGGTGGCGATGCGGTCGTCGTATCTGATGAAGATCGCGGTGCGGGTGATGGGCAACTTCGTCACCGACGACGACGCCGACTGGGTCGCGCGGGTGTGGCGGACCGCCGGTGCGGCCTCGCGTCGGGCCGACGAACGCCCGCCGTTCGTCTAATCCCGGTCGCGGCGCGCGATTTCGGGCGCGGCGCCGGTGGAGCCGGTCAGCCACAACGCGATCAGCACATCGGCGGCCGTCACGAACAGACCGATCCAGTACGCCCACTTCAGCGTCGGGTCAGGCTGGGAAGCGAAGAACAGCAGCAGAAAGATCGGGCCGACGATTCCGAACGTCAACGTCATCAGCTGAAAGACGATGTAGCGCTTGAACGTGGCCATCACGGGGCAGAATATCGCGGGTGATCCGGGTTTACCGCGCACCGATGCGTTCCCGCCGCGACGACATCGACCCGGCGGCCTCGTTGGCCCGCGCGCTGGACAGGGGCGTCGTCGGGTTCGGCGATGCAGCGGGCCCGCAACCCGGGGCAATCGAGCGCGCAGCCCGCCGCGTCGAGCGCTTCGCCGATGTGGACACCGGTTCGTTCGTGTGGACCCGCGACGGCGACGGCTTGTATTGGCTCGGCCGCATCGACGGGCCCTACGTCTACGACCGCCACGGCGAGTCAGTCGATCTCGTCCACATCCGCGCGTGCCGGTGGCTGGCGCGGCCGGTACCGGAATCGGAGGTGCCCGCGGCGGTGATCGCCACGTTCGGTCGCGGCGGGCGCAATTTCCAGCAGACCCATGGGTCCACCGTCGGCGCCGAAACCCAGCGGGTCTGGGACGCGAACTGCCAAGAACCCCAAGACCTGTCGAGCCAAGCTAACAATAAGCCCAGCTAGACGAGCTATTCACGGTGGCAACTCGGGATTAGTCTGGAGCCCACAGGCGTTACCCACTGCATCGGCGGAAGGAATCCACGATGCTCAGCCGCACAACCAGATCCGCGCTCGCCGCGATCGCCATCGCGGTAGCCGCCTTGGGGTCGGCCGCCGTCGCGACCGCCGCGCCCGCCGGCCCTTGCCGGGATGTGCCCTACGTCGGCGTCTGCGAACCGCTGCGCGGTGATTCGCGCACCCCGTCACAACAGCAGAGCATGGGCGACGTGATCCTGCCGGGCAGCAACAGCGCCGGCGGCGTGCACGGCGTGGGTTAACCCAGCGACTTCGCGAACCCGCTGACGTCGCGCACGGTCGCGTCGAACACCTCCGGCATCACGTGCGGCATCATCAGATCGCCGCCGTGGCAGGTTCCGGCGACCATGCGGCCCACCGCGGGCACGCCGGCACGCACCAGACGCCGGTAGTACTGCAGCCCCTCGTCGCGTAGCGGATCGAGTTCGTTGACCGAGATGACATGCGGCGGCAGACCGGCCAACTCGACGTCGGCGGCGACGGCGGCCCAGCACGTGGCGTCGTTCGCGTGACTGCCGGTCGGGTTGTAGAGCGAGCCGAGCAACGCCAGTTGCTGACAACTCACGAAGTATCCGTCGTTCTCGGTGAGCGAGGGCAGGTCGTCACACACCTGCAGCCACCGGTTGGAGATGTAGGGGCACTGCGCGTACAACCCGGCGATCTCGTGCAGCCAGTCTTCACGCCTGGCCTTGTGCGCGACGGTGAGCGTGAGGTTGCCGCCGCCGGATTCGCCGTTGACGATCAGATGCGTGACGCCCAATTCGGTGCGGTTGGCGTAGGTCCAGCGCACACCGGCCGCGCAGTCGTCGAGGCCCGCCGGGAACGGGTGTGGACCCAGCCTGCCGCCCGAGTTGCGGAATTCCACTCCGATCACGACAAGGCCTGTGGCAGCGAGGTATTCACGTAGCCGCAGGTACCCGAGATCGGCGGCACTGCCGATCGCCATGCCGCCGCCGTGCAGATGCACCAGGCCCGGCAGCGGGGCCGTGGTGTTGTCGGGGCGGCTGATGTAGACGGTGATGTCGTTGCCGTCGGCGCCGGTGATCGTGGTCGTCGTCGTGGTGACGCCGGTGATCGGCGCCGCGGCGGTGGCAAAAGCGTCGAAGATCGCGCCCATGGCCTGTTCGCTCATCGTGGCCAGCGCGCGTCGCTGCTCCAGCGGGGAATCGACGGTCAGCGGAATCTCCGGCAGCCGACCGTCCAGCCCGAATTCCGCGAGCGCCTTGACCATTCGTGGATCGGAGCGGGGGTCGCTGGCCAGGGTGGCGTCGGGGTCGGCGTGGCGTCCGTGTGACATGGCCGTGAGGCTACCGCGCCGCGGCCGCCGGACACGCCGGTTTCAGATCCGCGATCAGGTGGGCCATCTGGCGTCGACGATGTCCAGCGCGTGCGGCAGGCCCGCGCGGTAGCGCGCCCGGTCGGCGGTTTTGAACGGAATCCACCACGGCGCCTGGAACAACTCGACGATCTTGACCAGCTCACCGTTGTAGCCCGAGGCCTGCAGGACGCCGTTGGCCGCGTACCGGCCGCCCTCGTTGGCGCCCTCCATGGTGGTGACGTTCTGGTCGGTCTTGATCCACTCGCCGGCCAGGAACAGGTTGTCGATCGCGGTGACCGCGGTGGGGCGGCGATGCCAGGACCCGGGGTCCTGGATGAACAGCGGTTCGTCGTTGCGCACGTGGGCGGTACCCGAGTCGATGATCGCGGGATCGAGGAACCACGAGTGCAGCATGTCGTCGTCGACCACGGTGTCGGTGTCGTTGAGATGCGCCTTGATCTGGGTCCACGCCTCCTTGGCGATCTCCTCGGGTTTGCAGTCGCGCGCGCTCTTGCCGTTGAAGTTGCCGGGTGTGCTCCAGTCCGAGATGATCGCCGACAGGCAGTCTTTGACCGTCCCGTCGCCGTACTCGGTCAGGCTCTTCTTCCAGAACTGCTCCTGGCTGATCGAGGTGATGGCCCATCCGGAGTCGACGTAGTTGACATGGCCCTTGGTGACGTCGACGCGGTCCTTGAGGTAGAACATCAGCCCGTTCATCCACTCGGTGCGCAACTGGGCGACGTTGGCCAGATTCGGATCGGCCTCCAACACGTCGGAGGTGAGCACCGCGGCCAGTTTCTCGCACGGGATCGCCGAGATGTACCAGTCGGCGGTGACCTGTTGTGGCACACCGTTGCTGATGACGGTGGCCGATTCGACGTGCTTACCGTCCGGGTTGAATCGGGACAGCGCCTGCCCGACGCGAAAGGTCACTCCCTTGTCGCGAAGGTGATCCACCCACGGGTCGAGCCACTGCGAACTGGTGGGCCCGTTGAGGACACGGTCGAAACCCTTGTTGTCGGTGTCGTTTCCGAGTAGCAGGATCGACCAGACCGATGCTTCGCCGACGAGACCGATCGAATGCGCGCTGGCGTCCTTGGATTTCGACGCCGCCAGGTTGCGAATGATGCCGTCGGCGAGGTAGCGGTTGTATTCTGCGGACTTCTTGTTCGCCCCGATGTAGTCCTCCCACGTCATGTGCTCCCACTGGCCGAGCTTGCGCTCGTTGCTGCTGGTGACGTAGACGGCCAACTTCTGGGCGGCGTAGGCGGCCTCCCACGGCGGCAACCGGAACAGGGTCTCGAACACAGTGGCCACCGAATCGACGAACGCCTTGGGCGTGATCGGATTCGGCAGCGTGGGAAGCGGAAACGGCAACGGGACGGTCAGATCGTGTCGTCCCAGTCCGGAGTGCAGATACGACGTCGCCCTGGTCAGGTTCTCCCAGGTGCCGTTCGAGTTGCCGGGGAAAGGGATTCGTCGCATCGTGTCGGTGACGTTGCGATAGAAGCCCGGAAAGAACCGGAACCCGTGCTCGGCGGGCAACGGGGTGGCTCCCGAGTTGGGCACCGGTATCGATCTGGCCTTGCCGCCGAGTTCTTTTCGTTCGTAGACGGTGACGCTGTAGCCGCGGTCGACGAGTTCGTGCGCCGCGGTCAACCCGGCGATCCCGGCGCCGAACACGGCGACCGACTTACCGGGCGCGGCCCGTGCGACCGGCGGCATCGCGGTCAATGCCGCGGCGGTCGCGGTTCCGGCCAAGAACGTCCGCCGAGACAAGTGACTTCGCAGAGCACCATCGCTCGACATGCGCACAAGTTAATGGTGATTCTCACCGCGATGGCGGCGACACGCCGAAGGGGTCCCGATTGCCACCAGTTCGCCGGACTCAGCGCGGCGGCTTGATCGCGGCGTGCAACGCGACGATTCCGCCGCTCAGGTTGCGCCACCGCACCGACGACCAACCGGCGTCGGCGATCTGACGCGCCAACCGCGGCTGGTCCGGCCACGCGCGGATCGACTCGGCCAGATACACATAGGCGTCCGGGTTCGATGACACCGCGCGAGCCATCCGCGGCAACGCCCGCATCAGGTATTCCTTGTAGACGGTGGCGAACGCGCGGTTGGTCGGGGTGGAGAACTCGCACACCACCAGTCGCCCACCCGGTCGTGTCACGCGGGCCATCTCGTCGAGCGCGGCGGTGTGGTCGACGATGTTGCGCAGGCCGAAGCTGATGGTCACCGCGTCGAACACCTCGTCGTCGAACGGCAACGCCGTACCGTCGGCGGCCACCTTCGGCACCCGGCGCTCGGCGCCCGCCGCGAGCATGCCGACCGAGAAGTCCGCCGCCACACACCACGCCCCCGATGCCGCCAGCTCGACCGTCGACACCGCGGTGCCGGCCGCCAGGTCCAGCACCACGTCGCCGGGGCCGATGCGCAGCGCATCGCGGGTGGCGCGCCGCCAGTACCGGTCCTGCCCCAGCGAGAGCACGGTGTTGGTCAGGTCGTAGCGGCGCGCCACCGCGTCGAACATCGAGGCGACCTCGTGGGGATCCTTGTCCAGCGACGCACGGCTCACGCCGCCGACGCTACCGGTGCACCTCGGCGAACCGGCAAACGGGCAGACCGGTTTTACGGCATTCTTGGACCGTGCCTTCCAAAGTGTGGTTCATCACCGGAACATCGCGCGGGTTCGGCCGGGAGTGGACGATCGCGGCGCTGGACCGCGGCGACAAGGTCGCGGCCACCGCGCGCGACACCTCGACGCTGTCGGATCTGGTCGACAGGTACGGCGACGCGCTGCTGCCGATCCGCCTCGACGTCACCGACCGGGACGCCGATTTCGCGGCGGTCGCACAGGCGCACGACCATTTCGGCGGGCTCGACATCGTCGTCAACAACGCCGGCTACGGCCACTTCGGGCTCGTCGAGGAGCTGACCGAGCAGGAGGCACGCGACCAGTTCGAGACCAACCTGTTCGGCGCGCTGTGGATCACCCAGGCCGCGCTGCCGTACCTGCGCGCGCAGCGCAGCGGACACATCATCCAGGTGTCCTCGATCGGCGGGGTCACGGCGTTTCAGAACCTGGGCATCTACCACGCGTCGAAATGGGCGCTGGAGGGGTTGTCGCAGTCGCTGGCGCAGGAGGTCGCGTCGTTCGGGATCCATGTCACGCTCATCGAGCCGGGCGGCTACGCCACGGACTGGGCCGGGTCCTCGGCTCGACGCTCCGCCCCGCTGCCGGACTACCAGCAGGTGCACGAGGAAGCCGACCGGATCCGGCGCCAACGGGTCACCGAACCGGGCGACCCGGCGGCCTCGGCGCGGGCGCTGCTGAAGATCGTCGACGCCGAGAAACCGCCGCTGCGAGTGTTCTTCGGCGAGTTGCCACTGCAGATGGTCAAGGCCGACTACGAGCAGCGGCTCAGAAACTGGGAGCAGTGGCAGCCGGTCGCGGTCGAAGCGCAGGGCTAGTTGCCCGCGAGGTTGCCGCGATGACGTCCTGGTAGTGGCCCAGTAGCTCGTCGCAGATCGCGGGCCAGGTGCGGCCGAGCACCGACCGGCGGGCGGCCAGCGAGTAGCGGCGCCGCTCGGCGATCAGATGGTCCACGGAATCGGCGAGCCGGCAGTCGAATTCGTCGACGTCCAACAGCAGCCCGGTGCGGTAGGGCGCCACGAGGTCGCGCGGGCCGCCCGCGTTGGGCGCGACGACGGGCAGCCCGGAAGCCATCGCCTCCTGCACCGCCTGACAGAACGTCTCGTGTTCGCCGGGATGCACGAAGACGTCCATGCTGGCGTATGCCGCGGCCAGGCGCTCTGCGTAGAGTGCGCCGGTGAAAACCGCGTGCGGGAGCAGGGTTTGGAGCTTGTGTCGGTCGACTCCGTCGCCGACGATCACCAACTGGAGGTCGTCGCGGCCGGACAGCGCCGCCAGCCGTTCGACATGCTTCTCGGGCGCGAGCCTGCCGACGAAGCCGACGATCGGCCGGCCGTCCGGGGACCACCGGCGCCGTAGTCCGTGGTCTCGGGCCGACGGTGCGAAACCGGTGATGTCCACGCCGCGGGCCCACTTGTGTACCCGCGGAACACGGTGTTCGGCAAGGCGTTCCATCGCGGCGGTCGACGGTGCCAGGGTACGGTCGGCGCGGCTGTGCAGGTGCCGCGTCCACGCCCACGCCGCGCGTGCGGCGTAGCCGACTCCATAGCTGTGCGCGAAACCCGCGACGTCGGTCTGGAACACCGCCACGGTCGGCACCCCGAGGTGCCGTGCCGCGTGCAGTCCGCCGTAGCCCAGCAGCGCCGGCGAGGCCAGATGCACGATGTCGGGGTCGAATCCGCGCAGCACGTTGACGATCCGCGGGCGGGGCACGCCCAGCGGCAGCGAGGAGATCTTGGGAAACATCCGCGACGGCACCCGGTGAACGCGCACGCCGTCGTGGAGCTTGTCGGCGGCCGGCTCTCCGGGCGGAGTGTCCGGGGCGATGACGAGCGCCTCGTGACCGGTGCGGCGCAGATGCTCGAGCACGCGAAGCACCGAGTTCGTCACGCCGTTGACATTCGGGAGGAAGGACTCTGCGACGATCGCCACGCGCACGGGAGTCAGCGTCGCAGCGACGGCTTTCGGCGAGGTTGCCGCCGGGCATCCGTCGTGCGAACACCTCGTGCCCGTGAGTAGGGTGCTGACATGCGGGTTTCGCGGGCCGTGGTGGTGCTGACGATCGCACTGTCGCTCGCGCTCGTCGGCTGCACCAGGCAGATCAGCGGCGTCGCGCAGCGCGATCCGAGCCGGCCGCCGGTGACAGTCAGCGACGACGGTTTCGGTGTCGTCGCCGGGTTCGACGAGGCACCGTATCGGATCGAGGTGTTCACCGAGCCGCAATGTTCACACTGCGCCGACCTGCAGGCCGATTTCGGCGACCAGATGGCCTACTACATCGGCGTCGGCCAACTGAGGGTGACCTACCGCCCGCTGACGTTTCTCGACGACCGCACCGGCGGGCACTCCGCGCGGGTGAGCAACGCGTTGTTCCTGGCCGCGGAAGGCGAGGCGACCGGTACGGAGTTTCAACGGTTCGTGATGGAACTGTGGGCCAACCAGAATCCCGGCGGGCGGGGGCCCAGCGACGCCGACATGGCCGATATGGCCGCCGCTGCCGGGATGCCGCGGGTCGTCGCCGACCGGATCGCCGACGGCGGTTCGGCGGTGGACATCGCCGACATGGACGTGGCCAACTTCGGCTATCTGTTGGTGATCGACCCGCTGGCCACCGGCACGCCGACGGTGTACAACCCCGCGCGCGACGAGAAGGTCGACATCTACGACGACGACTGGTTGGAGAAGCTCATCCAGTCCTGACCCGCTGTTTGTCCGGCGAGCAGACGCTTACACCCCCGAATCGGGGTGATTTTGGGGGGTTTTGCGTCTGCTCGCGGAGAACGGGCGACGCTCCGCCCACGCCACGCCCAGCAGCGCCGCGCCGGCCACCAGCCAGCCGACGACCGCGATCGAGCCCGCGGGGATGATCGCCAGCGCGGCGTTGCGGTCCTGCACCCGCACCAGATCGGGGTCGTTGACGTCGTATTCGACGTAGATGCGCATACCGGGTTCCAGTTCCGAGGGATACAGCACGCCCAGTTCGGGCCGGTACGTCACACGGTCGGGGGTGACGAACTCGATCGTCGACCGCCGCGGCCCGGCGCTGAGCACCTCGGCGGCCGCCACGCCCATGTTCCGCTCGATCTGCCGGTCGTTGCGCCAGGCGCCCATCACCATCAGCATCGACTGCAACGTCACCAGGCACGCCGCGATGACGATACCCATCCGGATGCGACGAAAGATCTTCTGCGAGCGCGTCTCGCCGGGATCCGGCGACAGCCGCGGAATCAGCTTGCGAACCAGGGCCGATGGCGGCCGCATCAGCCCCGAGATGTTCACAGTGCGGCCTTGATCGACGCGTGCAGCGCGCGCAGCGACGACCGGTCGGCCTTCACCTCCAGCACCCTCATCCCGTCGGCGGGCACGTCCAGCGCCTCGGCCAGCTCACCGGCCTCGATCTGCCGGCTCTCGACGTGGTAGGCACGGCACAGCGCGCCGACGTCCACGTCGTGCGGGGTGCCGAAGATCCGCGACGACACATCGGAGAACCGCGGGTCGCCCTGTTCGAGCAGTTCGAAGATGCCGCCGCCGTTGTCGTTGGAGACCACGATCGTCAGATCCCGCGGGGTCGGTTCGGTGGGCCCGATCAGCAGGCCGGAGCTGTCGTGGACGAACGTCAGGTCGCCGAGCAACGCGATGGTGCGGCCCGAGTGCGCCAGCGCCGCGCCGATGGCCGTCGACACCGTGCCGTCGATGCCGGCCACCCCCCGGTTGGACCGCACCTTGACGCCGTGGGCGTCCAGCCCGACCAGCGCGGCGTCACGCACCGGGTTGGACGCTCCGAGCACCAGCTGGTCCCCCGGCCGCACCGCGTCGGCCACCGCGGCCGCCACGTGCAGTCCGGTGGTCAACGGGTGCGCGGCCAGTTGGTCGCGGACGGCCGCGATCGCGTGCCGGTTGACCTCCGCGCAGCGTTGCAGCCAGGCCTGGCTCGGCGCGCCGGCCGTGACCGCGCGGGTGCCGGTGGCCTGGGAGTTTCCGGACACGTCGGGCCAGCGCGGGCCGGTGGTCAGCGCGTACACCGGCACCGACGGGTCGGCCAGCAGCGCCGACACCGGCCGGTGCAGCGTCGGGCGGCCCAACATGATCACCTGATGCGGGCGGACCAATTGCAGCGCGAATGGGTGCAGTGGGTTGTCCGCGGGCGGCGCGGTGGGCTCGGCGACCGTCGGCAGCGCGGCCAGGTTCGGATGGGCGCCCGCGCCGTGCCCGGCGATCACCACGGTGTCGGGGGTGAGGTCGATGTCGAGGGGCTGGTCGAATGTCACCGGCGGCGTATGCGTCCACGGTCTGCCGTCGGGGCGGCCCTCGGGTGCGTAGATGCCGGTGTCGCGGGCGTCGGCCACGTCGGGGACCAGCGGCTCGCGCAGCGGGATGTCGAACTGCACCGGGCCCGCATTCGCGCTGCGAGATCCGGTGGCCGCCACCAGGACTCGGCACACCGCCGAGCGCCACTGGGCGTTGAGGGCGTCCAGCCGGTCCGGAGTCTCCTCCGCGAGCCCCAGGCTGATGTTCGCGCGCACCTGGGTGCCGAAATAGCCCAGCTGCTCGAAGGTCTGGTTGGCACCGGTGCCCAGGAGCTCATACGGCCGGTTGGCGCTGAGCACGATCAGCGGCACCCGCGCGTAGTTGGCCTCCACCACCGCGGGCCCCAGGTTGGCGACCGCTGTGCCCGACGTCATCGCCACACACACCGGCGCGCTCTCGGCGACGGCCAGCCCGATGGCCAGGTAGCCGGCGGTGCGCTCGTCGATCCGCACATGTAGCCGGATCCGGCCCGCCCGGTCGGCGTCCTGCAGGGCGAACGCCAGCGGCGCGTTGCGCGACCCTGGGCACAGCACCACGTCGCGCACGCCGCCGCGAATGAGCTCGTCGACGACGACGCGGGCTTGCGCAGTCGAGGGATTCACCACTACAGGTTACTGGCGAAGAATTCCAAGATCGCGGCGTTGACCTCGTGCGGCTTCTCGATGAAGCCCAGATGGCCGGTGTCGGCGATCTCCAGGAAACGGCCGGCCGGGATGGCCTCGGCGACCTCGCGGCCCAGATGCGGCGGTAGCACCACGTCGTCGGCGAACCCGATCACCAGCGTGGGGGCCGTGATCGCCTGGTACGCCGGCAGCCGGTTGCCGGTGGGGCCGATGTCGATCTGGGTGCGCAGCCCCGGCGTCGGTTTCGTCGGCCACATCGTGAACATCTCGCTCCAGTCGCGGACCTTGGCGTCGTCGTTCAGTGTCGTCGGCGAAAAACTCTCCAGCAGACGCACTTTCGCGTCATAGGCGGCGGGCAGCTGCACACCTGCGTCGTAGAGTTCACGTTCGGCGTCGCGGAAGAAGTCGCGGGCCCGGTCGTGGCGTCCGCGGGTGGCCATCAGCACCGCCGAGCTCACCAACTCCGGGCGCGCGACCATCAGCTCCTGTGCGATGTAGGCACCCATCGACACCGCGACGATGCCCACCGGCGCGGCGTCGAGCTTCTCGATCAGCGCGGCCGTGTCGGCGACCATGGTCTCGCCCGTGAACCCCTCGGCGTTCTCGGTGGCGCCCACGCCGCGGTTGTCGAAGGTGATGCAGCGGTAGCCGGCCCGCTGGAACTCGGGCACCTGATGCAGATGCCAGGTGCGTCCCGCACCTCCGCGGCCCGCGATGAACAGGACAGGGGCGCCGGCGCCGCGGTCGTCGTAGGCCAAATTCACTCCGCCGACCGTACTCGACGCCGATTGCCGACGAGCGACCGTGTATGCGCGCTAAGAGCGACCGAACGACGGCATTCTGCGGTCGCTCGCGGAGTCTTTGGCCCGGTGACGAACCCGTCGGATGGCCGCGTCCCACATCAACCGCACCGTCGGCGCGAGCTGATGATGCCTGATCGTGTCGCGGCCCAGCTGCGCGGTCGCGGCGACTCTGGTGGCCGCCGACGCCTTCGAGAGATGGCCGGAGTCGAAGGGTGGCTGCGGGTCGTACTCGATCGCCAGCTGCACCGCCTTGGCCTTGGCCTCACCGCAGATCTCGCCGAACAGCCACATGGCCAAGTCGATACCCGCCGACACCCCCGCCGCGGTCACCACCTTGCCCTCGCGCACGATGCGCTGGTCGCCGACGGTCTCGACGCCGAACGGCTTGAGCATCGGCAGGGCCAGCCAGTGCGAGGTGGCCCGGCGTCCGTCGAGCAGACCGGCGGCGGCCAGGATGACCGAGCCCGAGCACACCGACGTGGTCCACTCCGAGGTCTCATCGGCGCCACGCAGCCAGTCGAGCAGCTTCTGGTCGCGGGCGTGTTCGAAGCTGGAGAGGCCGCCGGGCACCAAAACGATGTCGGGCGACGGGGTCTCGTCGAACGAGTGGGTGGCGCCGATCAGCAGCACGCCGGAGTCGGCGGTGATCGGTCCCGGCTCGCGCCACACGAAGCGCACCTCGGCGTCGGGCAGGTTGCGCAGCACCTCGTAGGGGCCGATGAAGTCCAGTGCGGTGAAGCCGGGGTACACCACGATCGCGATCTGCATTGCGGTTCCTTTCAGGCGAACGTCTTGCGGTACTGGTCGGGCGAGATGCCCAGCCGACGGACGAAGTTGCGGCGCAACGTCTCTGCGCTGCCGAAGCCGCAGCGGGCCGCGATGACGGTGAGGGTGTCGTCGGTTTCCTCGAGTTGCCGACGGGCGGCTTCGGTGCGGATCCGTTCGACGTAGGCGCCGGGCGCCTCGCCGACCTCCTCGGTGAACACCCGGGTGAAGTGCCGCGGGCTCATCGAGGCGCGCCTAGCCAACTCCGGAATGCTGTGCACGGCACCGGGTTCGGCCTCGATGGCCTCCTGCACCTCGCGGATGGGCGCCCGTTTGGCCCGCGGCATCCACACCGGCGCGGCGAACTGCGTCTGCCCACCGGGGCGACGCAGGTACAGCACCAGCCAACGCGCCACGGTCTGCGCGACATCGGTGCCGTAGTCGTTCTCGACCAGCGACAGGGCCAGGTCGATGCCCGCGGTGACGCCCGCCGCCGTCCAGACCTTCTCAGAACTGCGCAGGAATATCGGCTCGGGGTCGACTGTGACGCGGGGAAACTCGTCGGCCAACCGGTCGGCGAAGGCCCAGTGGGTGGTGGCGACGCAGCCGTCGACGAGGCCGGCCTGGGCCACCAGGTACGCCCCGGTGCAGACGCTGACGACGCGGCGGGCGTTGTCGGCGGCGATCTGTATCCAGCCGACGGTGTCCGGGTTGCGCCGCACATCGTCGACCCCCCAGCCGCCGGGCAGGACCAGCGTGTCGATGGGTTCGCGCGGGTCGGGCAGCGGTTGGGTGGCCAGCGCCAGGCCGCTGCCGGTGGTGGCCGGTTGGCCGCCCCGCGAGACGACGGTGACGCGGTAGCCCTCGTGGCCGCGGCCCTGGCCGGCCAGGCACAGGGTGGCGCCGGTGAACACCTCCGACGGGCCGACCAGGTCGAGAGCCTGGACGCCCGGGTAGCCGAGAATCACCACCGATCGCACCCCGTCAGTGTTGGCGACCAGCGCCGTGGCGTCTAGGCCATAGATCCCACAGATTAGGACAGCCGCTGGTAGCAGGCCTTGACGCGGTCGATCCACCACTGCCGGCGATCCGCCGGGGCCGCCAGCGTCGCGAGGCGGGCCGGGTCGGGGACCGCGGGCCGCACCGGCAGCTGACCGTCGACGGGCGCCGGCAGATCGGCGACGTCCTCGACGAACAGCCGGCCGGTGCCCAGCCCGCAGGCATGGTCCAGGTCGGGCAGTGCGGCGGCCGCGAGCAGCCCGCGGCCGATGCCGACCGCCGAGTCGAGCGCGCTGGAGACGACGATCGGGATGTCGATCTGGCCGGCGATCTCGAGCAGTGTGCCCACTCCACCGAGGGGCGCGACCTTGAGCACCGCGACATCGGCGGCCCCGGCGCGCACCACGTGCAGCGGATCGTCGGCCTTGCGGATGCTTTCGTCGGCGGCGATCGGCACGTCGGTGCGGCCCCGCAGTTCGGCGAGTTCGGCGACCGTTGCGCACGGCTGCTCGACGTACTCGAGCGGGCCCTCGGCGCTCAGCGCCCCGATCGCCGTCACGGCCTGGGCGACCTCCCAGCGGCCGTTGGCATCGACACGCACCGTCGGCACCAGCGCGCGAACGGCATTGACGCGTGCGACGTCGTCGGCGAGTGTCTGCCCCGCCTCGGCGACCTTGACCTTGGCGGTGCGGGCGCCGGGAAACCGGGCCAGCACCTCGGGCACCCGGTCGGCCTCGACGGCGGGCACGGTGGCGTTGATCGGGATGCGGTCGCGGTGGGTGGGCGGCGGTGGGGTGTAGGCGGCTTCGACCGCCGAGGCCAGCCAGTGCACGGCCTCGCTCGGCTCGTATTCGACGAACGCGCCGAACTCGCCCCAGCCCTCGGGGCCCTCGATCAGCGCCACTTCGCGAACATCGATGCCGCGGAAGCGAACTCGCATGGGAAGCGCCACCACATGCAGGCGGTCGAGGATATCGTCGAGGGAGGCCACCCCTCAATAGTGACGGGTCAGGTTTAGCGGTGCGCGATGCGGGCACATATGAGTTGCTCGATCAAGAGGAGAACCCATGCAGTTGCGAACGCTCGTCCCGTCGGCGCTGGCCGTCGCCGCGACGGCGGTGATCGGCGGATTGGCCAGCAGAAACTCACAGTCGGCGTGGTATGCGTCGCTGCGCAAACCGCCGTATCAGCCACCGGCACAAGTCTTTCCGATTGTGTGGCCGCTGCTGTACACCGACATCGCGGTGACCTCGGCGGCGGTGGTCGACGAGTTGGAGCAGCGGGGCCGCCCCGGCGAGCGTCGCCGCTATATCGTCGCGCTGGCGGTGAACCTGGTGCTCAACGGGAGTTGGTCGTGGCTGTTCTTCAACCAGGGCAGGCTCGGCACCTCCGCGGTGGCCGCCGGTGTGTTGGCTGCCAGCAGCGCGGACCTGACGCGTCGCGCGGTCGCCGTGCAGGGCGCCAAGGCCGTCCCGCTGGCGGCCTATCCGCTGTGGTGCGCATTCGCGACCGCGCTGTCCACACACATCTGGTTTCTGAACCGGCGGCGTTAGGTGGTCTGTGTGCCAACCGGTTGGCGCCACAACGGGTGACCCCCGGAGGGAGCCGGCGTTCTCAGACCGTCGCGCGGTCGCGGCCCTCCCAATAGGGCTTGCGCAGATCCTTCTTGAGCACCTTGCCGGTCGGGTTGCGCGGTAACTCGTCCATGATGTCGATGGATTTCGGGCACTTGTAGCCGGCCAACCGCTCACGACAGAACGCGATCAGTTCGTCCGGGGCCGCTTCCCCTTCCAGCTGCAAGACGGCCTTGACGACCTCGCCCCACTTGTCGTCGGGCACCCCGATCACCGCGACGTCGACCACTGCGGGATGCTCGGCCAGCACCCGCTCCACCTCGATCGAGTAGATGTTCTCGCCGCCGGAGATGATCATGTCCTTGAGCCGGTCCTCGACGAAGATATAGCCACCGTCGTCGATGTGGCCGATGTCGCCGGTGCGGAACCAGCCGTCGGAGGCGATGGCCTCGGCGGTGGCCTCCGGGCGGTTGTGATAGCCCTTCATCAATTGCGGTGTGCGGAACCATAATTCGCCCTGCTCCCCCGCCGGCACATCCTGCAACGTATCGGGGTCGACGACGCGCACTTCCGCGTTGGGCACCAGCGTTCCCGCGCTGGACAACCGCTCCTCCCGCCCCGGGTCGCGGTGCGCTTCGGGCAGCAGATGGCTGATCACGCCGCACACCTCGGTCAAGCCGTAGGCCTGCATGAAATCGGTGTTGGGCCAGGCCGTGAGCGCTTGACGCAGCAGAGGCAACGGCATCGGCGAGGCGCCGTACGCGAACGTCTTGAGTGCCCCGAACATCTTGACCGCGTCCTCGCCGGACTCCAGCACCTTGGCCAGCACCGCGGGCACCAGGAAGGTGCGGTTGGCGCCCTTGAGGATCGCCCCGGCCAGCGAGGCGCCGTCGACCTCGCGCGTCATCACGCTCGGGAAGCCGTCGTGAATTCCGAACTGCACATACGACGAGCCGCCGACGTGGAACAACGGCATCGACACCATGTTCTTGTCGCCCTCGTCGAACTCGAATCCCTCATGGGCATTGATGGTGTGGGCGATCAGGTTCGCCTGCGTCAACTCCACACCCTTGGGCCTGCCGGTGGTGCCCGATGAGTACATGATGATCGCGACGTCGTCGGACTGCACGTCGTCGCCGCGCCCGACCGGGGTGGCGGCGGCCAGCATCGCCTCGTACTCGTCGTCGTCACCGCCCTCGGGGGTGACCTCGACGAGGTGCGTGAGGTTGGTGGGTTTGTCGCGGATCTTGTCGACGTTGGCCCGCAACTCCTTGCCCACGATCAGCACCTTGGCGTCGGAGTCGTTGAGCACGTAGTCGAGTTCGTCGGCGGCCAGCCGGAAGTTGATCAGCGCGTTGGCCGCGCCCAGCGACGCCGCCGCCAGGGTCAGCTCGACACCCGCGGGATGGTTCTTGTCCAGGAACGCCACGACGTCGCCGCGACCCACGCCGCGCTCTGCCAGCGCGCCGGCCAGCCTGCGGATCCGGTCGTTCCACTGGGCCCAGGTCCAGGACCGGTCCAGGTAATCGAAAGCGTCGGCGTCGGGCTTGGTCTCGGCCCAGTGAGCGGTGCGTTCGTCGAGGAAGCGAGGTTCTGGCAACGCTGACATAGCCCCGAGCGTAGCGAGATCGGGGGAGGCCCGATGAGAAATGCCTGCGGCGCTTGTCGAACTCTGTGGGTACTGATTCGACAGAAGGAGACATCGAGATGGCGCGTTACATGCTGATCATGCGGTCCACCCCCGAGGCCGAGGCCGCGATGGCCGAGGCGGAGGTCGACTTCGACCAGATCATCGAGCAGATGGGCCGCTTCAACGAAGCGCTCATCAACGCCGGGGTGCTGATCGCCGGCGAGGGCCTGACCGGACCCGAGGAGGGCTTCGTCGTCGACTTCGACTCCGACCCCCCGGCGGTCACCGACGGCCCCTACCCCGACGCCAACGCGCTGTTCGACGGCTTTTGGATCATCGAGGTGGCCGACATGGACGAGGCCAAGCAGTGGGCGCAGCGAATCCCGCTGGGCAAGGGCGTCAAGGTCGAGGCCCGCCGCGTCCACGACACCGCCGACTTCCCGCAGGACAACCCGTGGGTCCGCAAGGAGATCCAGTGGAAGGCCGAGCTGGCCGAGAAGATCGCCAAGCAGGCCCGGGCCGAGGCCGAGGCGTACGCCTGAAACGTGTCACCTGGCGCGGATCCGGATGGGTCCGCGCCAGGTGCTATCCGGGTCGAGGACCGCGCCCTTCTGGGTGATCTCGACGTCACCGCTGCGGGCCAATTCCCGTGCCATCTCGCGGGCGTCGTCCATCAGGTCACGCCAGTCGTCGCCGCCGACGGCGCGGGCGGCGTCGGACGGGCAGATCGTCCTGTCCGGGCCGCGGCCGCGCGACAGGTCCAGGATCGCCTCGCGCAGCCGCTCTTTGGTGCCCATCGGCCGAATCTACGCCCCCGCTCGGAACGCCGCGGACTGGTCGCGGCCGTCATCGGTGCTAATGATTCCGGGGACTTGGTGACCAGAATTGAAACACGTTCTAGTCTGATGGTCATGAGTGATGCCCTGCTGCGCCATCCCGTCCACTCCGGCCACCTCACGGTGGGAGCGCTGAAACGGAACAAGGACAAGCCGGTGCTGTTCCTCGGCGACACCACGCTGACCGGCGGTGAGCTCGCCGACCGCATCAGCCAGTACGTTCAGGCGTTCGAGGCGCTCGGCGCGGGGACGGGCACCGCGACCGGCCTGCTGTCGCTGAACCGGCCCGAGGTACTGATGATCATCGGCGCCGGCCAGACGCAGGGCTACCGCCGCACCGCACTACACCCTCTCGGTTCCCTGGACGACCACGCGTATGTGTTGAACGACGCCGGGGTCACGTCGCTGATCATCGATCCCAACCCGATGTTCGTCGAACGGGCGCAGGGCCTGCTGGAGAAGGTGCCCGCGCTCAAGCAGGTGCTGACCATCGGGCCGGTGCCCCCGGCGTTGTCGGGCGTCGGCGTCGACCTGACCGCCGAGGCCGCCAAGTACACACCGCAGCCCCTGGTGGCCGCGGACCTGCCGCCCGATCACATCGGCGGCATGGCCTACACCGGCGGCACCACCGGTAAGCCCAAGGGCGTGATCGGCACCGTGCAGTCGATCACCACGATGACGACGATCCAGTTGGCCGAGTGGGAGTGGCCCGAACATCCGAAGTTTCTGATGTGCACCCCGCTGTCTCACGCCGGGGCGGCGTTCTTCGTGCCGACGATCATCAAGGGCGGCGAGTTGGTGGTGCTGACCAAGTTCGACCCGGCCGAGGTGCTGCGGGTGATCGAGGAGCAGAAGATCACCGCCACGATGTTGGTGCCCTCGATGATCTACGCGCTGATGGACCATCCCGACTCGCACACCCGCGACCTGTCGTCGCTGGAGACGGTGTACTACGGCGCGTCGGCGATGAACCCGGTGCGACTGCGCGAGGCGATCGACCGGTTCGGCCCGATCTTCGCCCAGTACTACGGCCAGTCCGAGGCGCCGATGGTGATCACCTATCTGGCCAAGGGCGAACACGACGAGAAGCGGTTGACGTCGTGCGGTCGGCCCACGCTGTTCGCGCGGGTGGCGCTGCTGGACTCCGAGGGCAACCCTGTGCCCCAAGGCGAGGTCGGCGAGATCTGCGTGTCCGGCCCGCTGGTGTCGGGTGGTTACTGGAACAAGCCGGAAGCGACGGCCGAGACCTTCCGCGACGGGTGGATGCACACCGGCGACCTGGCCCGCGAGGACTCCGACGGGTTCTACTACATCGTCGACCGAACCAAGGACATGATCGTCACCGGCGGTTTCAACGTGTTCCCCCGCGAAGTGGAAGACGTTGTCGCCGAACACCCTTCGGTTGCACAGGTGTGTGTGATCGGCACGCCGGACGAGAAATGGGGCGAAGCGGTGACCGCGGTGGTGGTGCTACGGCCCGACGCCGACCGGTCCAAACAGGCGGTGGCCCAGCTGACCGTCGAGATCCAGGCGTCGGTCAAGGAGCGCAAGGGTTCGGTGCAGGCACCTAAGCAGGTCGTGGTCGTCGACTCGGTGCCGGTGACCGCGCTGGGCAAGCCGGACAAGAAGGCGGTGCGCGCGCAGTTCTGGGAGGGCGCCGACCGCCGAGTGGGCTGAGTTCCCTTGGCTGCCCCCCTTTGGCGCGAGCGTGCGTGTCAGAGGGCGGCACGCCGACCAAACATCCGAGTATCCGCACGCTCGCGGGAGAAGGTGACCCCCGATGACTGACGACGGGTGGGTCCGCGGCGACTACTTCGGCCTCGACATGCCCCCGCACGCCGACGCCCTGCGCGACGGCGGCGCCGCGTTTCTCACCGCGGCGTTCCGCCGGTGCGGTGCACTGGCCGGCGACAACGCCGTATGTGCGGTCACCGACCTGCGCGAGTTCCGCGGCGGCAGCACCGGCCGCAAGGCGCTGCTGTCGGTCAGCTACGAACGTGGCGGCCTGCCAAGGGATTTGTTCGTCAAGTTCAGCCGCGACTTCGACGACGCCGTCCGCGATCGCGGCCGCACGCAGATGGAGTTCGAGGTCCGGTTCGCGCTGCTGTCCCGGATGCCCGGCTTTCCGATCGCGGTGCCGAACACCCTGTTCGCCGACTACCACGGCCCGTCGGGCACCGGGCTGCTGATCACCGAACGAATTTCCTACGGTGACAACGGTATCGAACCGCACTACGACAAGTGCATGGACTACACCATGCCCGACGCCCTCGAACACTATCGGGCGCTGATGGGTGCCATCGGCCGATTGGCGGGCACTCACAAGGCCGGTCGATTGCCCGCCGACGTCGTCGAGCAGTTTCCCGTCGACATGCAACGGCTCTCGGTCGGCGAACGCGTGCCGTACTCCGGCGAGCAATTGCAGCGCCGCATCGACCGACTCGCGGATTTCGCGACCCGATACCCGTCGCTGCTGCCGGCCAATCTTGGTTCGCCGCAGTTTGTTTCGTGGCTGCGCGACGAAGTGGCACGGTTGGTGGCCCGCGAAGAGGACGTGTGGCGTCAACTCGCGTCGGATCCGGACTATGTGGCGCTGTGCCACTGGAATGCCAACGTCGACAACGCCTGGTTCTGGCGTGACGCGCACGGTCGACTGCAGTGCGGACTGCTGGACTGGGGTTGCGTCGGTCAGATGAACCTGGCGATGGCGATCTGGGGTGCCATGTGCAGTGCCGAAACGTCGATGTGGGACCGGCATTTCGACGAGCTGCTAAGCCATCTGCTCGACGAGTTCCGGTCGGCGGGCGGGCCTGCGCTCGACGCCGCGGTGCTCACGCGCCACCTGCTGGGTTACGTCGCGGTCATGGGCATCGCCTGGCTCCTCGACGTGCCGGGCTACCTGTTGCAGGTGTTGCCCGAGACCGTCGGCGACCGGTTCGACCCGCGGATCGCGGGCGACGAGCAGGTTCGCAGCCGGCTGCCGATGATGACGAACTTCCTGAACCTGTTGGCAACCGCCGAGCGTGCGTGAACTCGGGAATAGTGTCGGCGTGTCGTCCTCAAACACGCACGCTCGCAGGAAAAGAAGGGGGCAGCTAGAGGATGAGGTCGGCTTTGTGGCGGACCCGCTCGATGCGGGCGGCGTTGGGGTCGTCGACGGCGCGCACCCACGCCTGCGCGGCCTCCGGCGACTTGCCGAACTCGACGTGGCGTGCGATCAACCGGCGGCGCCGCTGCTCGGGGTCGACGTCGACGAACCACACCTCGTCGAGCAGTTCACGCGCCGAGGGCCACGGCTCGTCGTCGTCGAGCAGGTAGTTGCCCTCGGTGACGACGAACCGGGCGTACGGGGCGACGGGAATGCTGCCCGCGACGGGTTGTTCGATGACGCGGTCAAACCCCGGCGCGTAAACCGTGTGCGGCGGCTGTGCGCGAATGCGTTGCAGCACCGCAAGATATCCGTATGCGTCGAAGGTCTCGATCGCGCCCTTGCGGTCCAGCAGGCCCAGCCGCGCCAGTTCGACGTCGGCGAGGTGGAAGCCATCCATCGGCACCTGTACCGCGCCGTCAACCGTGGCCGCCACGGCCGCGGCCAGCGAAGTCTTGCCCGCGCCGAGCGGGCCGGTGATTCCGAGCACCACCCGATGCTCGCGGTGCAGAAGCGCCTCGACGTGGTCAGTCCAGGAGGGCATCGATTTCGGCGGCCAGCCGCGCGATGCGTTCCTGTTCGCTGGGAATGCCGCGGTACTCCTCGGCGGCCCGTTGCCAGCCCAACCGCCACATCCTGGCCACAGCCCGGTCGCCGACGCCCGCGTAGGGGTTCGCGAGCGTGTGCGGGTAGGCCTTACGCCCCTCGCGGTACGCGGTAACCAGTCGATGCGCCATCACCGTCCACTCTCTCACCATGAGCAGTCCCATGATCGGACTGCGGTCGGCGTGTCGGCCAGCGCCGTAGCATCGTCAGATGGCCCACACCCGCGCAATCGAGGCCGTCCTCTTCGACTTCTCCGGCACCCTGTTCCGGCTGGAGGAGGACGAGAGCTGGTTTTCCGGCATGGAGGTCGACGAGCGCGAAGTGGACGGTCATGTGCAGGCCGAGTTGATGCGCCGGCTGACCGCGCCCACCGGCCAGCATGTCGAGATGACCGAGGAGGCCTATCACGCCTGGGTCAACCGTGACCTCGCCCCGCACCTGCATCGCGAGGCGTACCTGCATGTGCTGCGCGAATCCGGGCTGACCGATCACCACGCTGAGTCGCTGTACCGTCGCGTGATCGATCCGTCGTGCTGGCCGCCCTACCCCGACACCGCCGACGTGCTCGAAAACCTGCACCGCCAGGGCATCAAAACCGCGGTGGTCTCCAACATCGCGTTCGACATCCGGCCCGCCTTCGAGGCCGCCGGGGCGGCCGAGTTCGTCGACGAGTTCGTGCTGTCCTTCGAGGTCGGCGCCGTCAAGCCCGATCCCGCGATCTTTCAGACCGCGCTGCAACGGCTCGGGGTCGACGCCGCACACGCTCTCATGGTCGGCGACAGCGACGAGGCCGACGGCGGCGCCCGCGCGGTCGGCTGCGGCTTCGTCCTCGTCGACCCGCTGCCGACGACGCAGCGGCGAGACGGTCTGCGCGCGGCGCTCGCGGACTACGATCTGCGGGTGTGACCGGCGAGCCGCGGTCCACGCCCGTTACCCCTAGCACATCGACGGGCCGCCTGGCGGTGTTCCGCATCGAACCCGTCACGTAGTTTCGACGGCATGTCCGACTCTGCGCTGCCGTGGTGGCTGAAGTACGTCAACAAAGTGATGATCGGTCTGCAGAAGCTCGGGGTGACCTTCGGCGGCAAGGGCCCCGTCGTGCTCACCGTGCCCGGCCGCAAGACCGGCAAGCCGCGCTCCACACCCGTCACCCCGATGACGGTCGACGGCGCGCGCTACCTCGTCGGCGGTGTGCCCGGCTCGGACTGGGCCGCCAACGTCAGGGCGGCCGACGCGGCCACGCTGCACGTGGGCCGCACCGCCGAGCGGGTGCGGTTGGTGGAGATGTCGGCCGATCAAGCCCGCCCGTTGCTGCGGGAGTTCCCGATCCGGGTGCCCACCGGCGTCGGCTTCATGAAGAACGCCGGTCTGGTCACCGGCCCCAACCCCGACGAGTTCGAAACGCTTGCCGGACGCTGCCCGGTTTTTCGTATCGATACGGTGAA